>LKNA01000209.1 GCA_001564065.1 Chitinophagaceae bacterium T5-Br10_B2g13 | reverse complement strand
AAGATGAGAAAATTCATACAAGAACATTTTGATATGCCGGATAAAGACATGGAAAACCTCATTGGGTTTTTGCGCCAAGGTGATGGCAAATTATCGAAACGTGCCTTAAATAAAGAATTTAAAGCACTATCTGATGCTGAAGTCAGTATGCTGGAAAGAAAATATCAAGAAGTTTTTTCCTGATATAAGCTCAACTTCCTCATAACTCCCCAAAAACCCCCTTCCACGCCTCCACAATCATCACCATAGCCAGAGTGTCCAGCTCGCAGTAGCTTAGAAGAGCATTAAATACGGTATTCCGCTCTTCCGGGGAAATATCATCGAACTGCATTCGGGCATAGGCCATCATGGCGCTGCCGCCATCAGCGATAAACTCTTCACCGGTTTCATAGTCCGGAAGGTTTTCAAAATTGATCGGTGGCAGCAGCTTGTATGGATCAATAGCTCTACCCTCTTCATTTTCCTGATACCAGATCTGACCGCTGAAATTTTTGCCTTGATAGGGCCGAGTGTATTTCTCTTTCAACACTTCACTCGCATTTAAAATAGCAGGCAGTACTTTTTTGATGCTGATTGAGCCTTTAAAATCCTTGTGGTAGTGATATTGCTTGATCAGTTTATGCAGATCCACCATCTCCCGTTCACCACCGCGAATAATGATCTGAATCCATTCGATGAGTTCGTCCGCATCATCAACCTGATCACGATCATCCATAAGCTGATTCATCACTTCAGTCAGCAACGTGTTTTCAAAATATGTGTATTGAAAAATTGTACCGTTATCGTTGTCTAATGCTGATTTTAGCTGACGGACACATTCATAGTTTGGAAAACTGCCTCGTTCCCGATCGATCCACTCGGCTGAGTGGGTAACCGTCCCATCTTCCTGCATGGTGTGGACCGAAAACTGAAATGCGAGTTGCTCATACGGCCGTCTGCCCTTAAGAAATGGGATAGCAAGTCGAAGAGCTTCAAAATCGAGAAAGTGGAGGGGATATTGCCAACGACTCATCTTTTCGTACAACGGAT
The DNA here is from genome assembly GCA_001564065.1 of Chitinophagaceae bacterium T5-Br10_B2g13. Taxonomy (GTDB): domain Bacteria; phylum Bacteroidota; class Rhodothermia; order Balneolales; family Balneolaceae; genus Rhodohalobacter. The sequence continues at coordinate 5,265 of LKNA01000209.1, read as the reverse complement.
TCAAGATCACTTCATCTTCAGCGATACCTCCCGTTTCAATCAGGATTTGAACAGTCTGACGCTCTTTGGAATCCCAGGCATCTTGTTTTGTGGTTATGCCATCCGGATTGGCGGGAAGATCAGCCATCGTCACATCCTTGAGGTGATAGATGCCTTTCTCCATCATGTTACCGTAGAAACTCCGCCCGTTCCACAAATCAAAGATGTGAGGCTCCTGAAAATCACCTTCGTCCCATCCCAATTCGGTTTTCCAGCAGGTTACAAACCCACTCTTTTGGCCATCTTTTAGCTTCACCAGGGGCACTCGAAATTCACAGTTCCTGCATTTGTCGCCAATCTCAACCGGATACTGCTCATCCCGGATATGATAATCTGCCAATGTATGCATCCACTCCGAAAAATTGAGCTTTTGAAGGGGTGTTTTCTTCGCCTCCGTTATGGCTTTTCCTTCCAGAATAGTTGCCACAGCTTCAGAAACATCCACCTTTTTCAGAATTGGCTCCCCCAGACCAGCTAATGTGGTGCCGGGTTTAAGTTTGATCTCTTTTCGGCCATTCTTATTTTCCACCACCCTGAACCGCTGATACAAACCATCCACCGTTGTTATAGCATCCTTGTTAACTAACATCAGATTGGGAGTGATATTCCAATCGGGATGGGCATGGCTCATCACCCAGTATTGAAAGGCCACATCATACAGATAAGGTATCCAATCGGACTGAATCTTCCCGCTGAGGGTAAAAAACTCTTTCTCACTACTCCACGATTTTGCTTTTACTTCGATCAGGTTGACATCATTCCCATTTTTTTCAAACACATCCACCCGGATCAGATATTTATCATCATACGTGATAGCAGGTTCATAAAGAGTGACATTCTTCTTCTGTAGCTCTTCATTGGTTTGAGTAATTGCCTCCTTACTATTCAGTGATTCAATTGACTGGCCTCCGGGATGCATTAAGCAGGCCAATTCTCCTACCTGCATCCCACCCTCGGCTAGAGATTGCAAAAATCCATCTTCGTCTTTTACACTGGGATACTTATCTCTCTTTGCATAGTAGCTGCGGGAAGCACACTCTCTTGAGGTGTTGAAAAGGGATTTCGTGAGATAGTGTTTTTGTGTGTTCATTCTGATATATCCCTTTTAGATCGAATTAAACTTGGGACAGACTTGGGACAAACCTGTCCCAAGTTCATCAATTCCGTAAAGTTACTACCTCTATTTGCACCGTGCTGGCAAAGTAATTAAAATCATTACTCCAAGATTTGGAATGTTATTTAGTGTCAAGAGACTTTGCCATGTCGACTCTTGCTTGATGCTTGTCAATATAATTTTTTAGTACTCGCTGGTGCCGTCTTACTTGTTTCTTTATTGCTGGTTCACCCAAAATATGAGCAGCTAAATAGACATAACTAAGATAATTACCCCAATCGTAACGTTCCGTTTTAACCCACTTTTTGGGGTTCTTCTTGTCCCTTACATAAATTCGCTTTCTTCCTGCACCCAAAACAGAAAACTTTTTATATAAGGGCCTCTTGTAAATATAATCTTCTTCTTTTCTACTTTGAATAGCATAATATGCTCCCCGTCGGACATTTAGCTTCATCTTTCGATAGTACTTAGCCAAGCTTTGTGATTTCAATAGTACCCTTTTGCCATCAAAATCAAAGCCGAGGTAGGTTAGGTTTTTATTCTGATTCCACTTCCCGCTTTCATTGCTTTTCACTTCACACTGCAAACCCTTTTGGGCTCTGTAAAATCTGACTTTCTGAGTTTTTTTATCCTGAAAATTCAACTCCTCATTCTTGAGCTCTCGTTTTAGCTTTTTCAGAAGAGATTTTTCATCCTCTTTTCTACAAATGAATAACATATCATCTGAATATCGCCGGTAAACACCTCCTCTTGCAGACAACCATTCATGTATCACTTTATCAAATTCCACCATGTAAACATTTGCCAACACTGCACTTATTGGGGTACCCTGTGGTATTCCGGCAACTTTTGGTTTTTCAATCGGTTTATCATTATCAATTACAGTAAACTTTTTTACTAATCCTTTTTCCAATACCCTCTCCTGAAAGTCCTGATTCTTGCAAAAAGCTACAGCTTCATTATTGAAGAGAAATTTCTTTCTTGAAATTCTTTTTTGCCGGTAACCGCCATTGTGCTTCCGGACCCAGATTTCATCTTTAAATTCATTGAAAATCTGATTTTCATTGATATAAGAAATATTTGTCAGGCTTTTAAAAATGTTGTAATGGTCCGGGGGAAGTGATACTGAATGCGGATCTATTAATCTCGACCACTTCTGTTTAAGCTTCTTATGATCAAGCGTGTCAAAAAAGCTTTCAATATCAATCACCAATACTCGAAAGTCATCGCTGTCAAATGCTCTGATTAAATCAAAAGCTTCTTTTGCAAAGTGAATGGAGCATTTATTGATCTCCGGATTATCATCCGTTGGAATAGACCGGTAAGCAGTTACGCAATCCGAAATACCATCAATCGCTAGCCTTTTCTCATAAAGGCTAGATAATTTGTGGGCATAATAACTATAAACTTGCGCATCAAAGTGCGATGAGTAATATATTTCTCGCGATTTGGTCCCGCCAAATTTTCTTTTGTCTAACCGATTACCTTCATCATCTAAAGCACGACGGTATTTTCTTGATTTGATCTCTTTATATATGAATGGCTTGAATGCATGAGATTTTATTTTCTCATCTTCCTGAACATATTCAGCAATCTCGTCTGCGTGCCGGCTCTCTATGGGCAATCCGATATGAGGATAGCCTTTTAGTTTAAACCAGGGATATTTTTTTGAATGAGATTTGGGCATAATAAAAAAACAGGCGGTTTAGGGGCGAGCCTTTACGATTCTTTCGATCCGTGTCAATCCGTGCGTTACAGACATCCTAACTGTTACCTTAGAAATGTCGCCCCTCTATCTGGGATAATTATATTGTTATCTTTAACCATAGTTTATTCAACCATGATAGTTCATAACATCCAGAACATAACAAGATGGTTTGTCACCGCGCATTTAACATGCAACGGGACTTGCATCTGTGAAATGCGCCTCACCATCTGACGTATATCTCAGACAGCATGAGAAATTAAACGAATATGACAGCTACTAACCGCCTGCAGTTGAACTTATATCAACAACTATTCCGAGATTATTAGAACTGACAAAGTGACGGTATTCTAAATTATTTAATACTTCAATCACTCCCAGCTGAATTTTATCTGATCCAGTAGAATATTAATCATCACTTCAGTTCTGTTTTTAATTTCTTTTTGGCTCCAGTTGTCAGCATCTCGGAGAGTTGTGATTTTTCCATCAGATTGGAATTCAATTGAATGATTCAATGCAAGATTACTTTTTAAACCGGCTTCATAACTATTACCGTGAATATTCGTGGTCTGCTGGGTTTGCTTATCCTTGAACGGCTTATCCATTAGTTTTGAGTTATATGGCGTAAGAGTAAGATTGCCGAGAAGGTGAAGGACTCGTTCTTGTATATCCCTTGCTTCCATTCTGTCCCCATTTGCTAGCATCTGAACCCACAAATCTCATATTTTCATTTTGAGGCAGAATATGTTCAACCGTCCATATAAGTCTACCACTGCCATTTCTTTTCCACAAATCTGGAACCGTTTTGGGATCATTAAGCGCAGTTTCAATTTTATAAAGAGCAAAACGTGTTACATCTTTGTTGGTAGCATAAATTTTTCTTCCTAACTGCTCCTTAACAGTTTCGATGATTGAAATTGGGAACTCGTCATTTTTTGTTAAATGATCTTCAATTACCTGGAAATTAAACTCAGTGGTATCATTTATTAAATCCAGAAATATTTTATCCAAACTTCTTGTAGGAGGTTTATCCGTGAGACTTCTTCGAAAGAAATAATTACTTAATAATCGTAGAATCTTCACTTTCTCTTCTATTGAGAAAAGTTTTAGTTCTTCAAAATATAAAATGAAGGCAAATGCAGGGGCTGCACCAAGATAGGATAGCTCCTTCAGATACCTCTTGATGTCTTCATTTTGATACTGCTCCGGATAAACCAATGACGAGTAAATATTTGCTGATTTTATGATCTGGCTTAATAACTCCTTTGTATTTTTCGAATCAATTAACCCTTCATAAATCTTCACAAGATTGGATCTCATAGCTCGAGGCGCATTATCAAGCTCAAGATCTCTTTCATCTCTATATGCATTATAATAATGGCGAAGAAACCTTTCCTGAACACCATAATCGGGTAAATATTCCAGAATTAGTTTCCATTTCTCAAATGCCTCATCAATATTAAGCTGCCCCTTGCTTTCAAGCTCTGCAAGCATTTTGTTTTTAATGATGTCCATAATTGATAATGGAACACCTCTGTTATTTAAACTTTCAAAAAGCACGAAAGCATCTGCCTGAGAATCAGCTGTAATATGAATAAAATTCAGGGATTCAATTTTATCCTTCAGTACCTCTAATTCCTCGCGAGACTCAGGTAAATTTCTTTTGAAATGATTATAACAAAGACCAATTCTGCGGTTGCCCCAAAATTTTTGCTTTTCAATGTCTTCGATTACACCTGCTCTTTCCAGCAGGTATTTATAATCATCTAAATTATTTCCTTGGGTGGAGGGTCTGATTCTAAGGTATAAACTTTGATTCTGATGTTTAGGAACCCTTTGATCCCCATTATATTCTAAAAATTGAACCAGCATTTTTTTAACCGTACTTCTGTTTACCAGCATATCTTCATCCGGTGAACCAGTGGTTAATTTATTGTATTTATTTAACCATGCGGCCAGTAAAATACTCAGGGTGGTCAGCCGCTGTTGTCCATCTACTAAATCATAAATAGTGGGATGCCCTCCACCGGACTCTTGTTTAATACAGATCAGACTCCCCATGAAATATTGTTTTTCATTCTCTTCTATATCCTGTAAAAGTTGATTCCACTCACCTTTACCCCATGTATATTCTCGTTGGTACTTGGGCACATGATAGTGCTCGATCACACCCGTTGTGGAAAACATTCTTGAAAATGAAATCTGATTTGCTTGCATGACTAATAAATTTAATTAACCGTTACCACCTTCGTACTCTCTTCCCCAAACTGACTCACAACTCGAACCGCAATTTTTTGACCTTCTTTTTTCTTGATGGGGTGGGATTTAAATCCGTATAGCCGGTCGAAGGCTTCGTCGTCAATTTCGATTTTGAGAGTGCGTTCGGCATTGCGTTTCTGGCTCTGTT
>LKNA01000208.1 GCA_001564065.1 Chitinophagaceae bacterium T5-Br10_B2g13 | reverse complement strand
GTCTTCAAATTCAGAATTCATAAAGTGTAGGACGAAATAATTGAAGTTACTTTTTCTATTTCTTGCTTTGTTAAATGTGATCCCATCGGCAAGCTCAATTCCTCTTTATGTATTCGTTCAGAAATCGGAAACCTATTTTCAGAATACTCTTTGTATGCCTTCTGTTTATGCGGCGGAATCGGATAGTGTATTAACGTCTGTACTCCATTTTCTTTTAAATACTTTTGTAAATCATCCCTGTTTGGGTGTAAAATTGGAAACAAATGCCATACATTGCTTTTATCTGTCAATAAATCATCAGATGAAGAGTATGGTAGAGTTATTACGGGGTTTTCAATTTCTTGAACATATTGATGAGCCACCTTTCTTCTTTGCTGGTTCTCTTCATCAAGATATTTTAGTTTAATACTTAGAAAAGCCGCTTGAAGTTCATCCATGCGGCTATTTAAGCCTTTAAAATCATGACGGTATTTTTCTTTGGAACCGTAATTTCCCAATGCTCGGACTACCTCTGCCAATTCATCATCATCCGTGGTTACAGCACCGGAATCACCAAGAGCCCCCAAGTTTTTTCCGGGATAGAAACTAAATGCCGCAGCATCACCTAAAGCTCCTGTTTTAATACCGTTCCATTCCGCACCAATGGCCTGGGCATTATCCTCAATAATTTTTAGATCGTATCTGTCCGCCAAGTTTTCCAGTTTTTTTGACCAGCAAACTCGCCCATAGAGATGAACAACCATGATGGCCCCGGTTCGGTCGGTAATGCACTCTTCTACTCTGTCAAAGTCCAGATTGTATGTAGAAATATCAGGTTCGCAAAAAACAGGTTTTAAACCATTATCCGTGATGGCAAGTACCGATGCAATAAATGTATTTGCAGGTACAATTACTTCATCTCCCTCTTCTAAATACCCCATTTCCATCCACGCACGTAAAATCAGTCGTAAAGCATCCAGCCCATTCGCCACCCCCACTGCATGATTTGTTCCTATGTATTTAGAGAGATCTTCTTCAAATAGGTTTAATCGATCTCCAAGTAAATACCAACCGGAATCTATCACCTCTGAAGCAGCTTGCTTCATTTCATCAGCGTATTGCTGGTTAATTTTTTTTAAATCTAAAAAATTGATCAATACTAAAATTTTTAAATTAATTTTATTAATACATCTTCAATTTCATCTTTACTAAGTACAAATGGATGATTTTTTAATCTTTCCATGTTTACAGAATCAGAAATTATATTCACTAAATTGTTAGCTTCTATTCCCAAATCAGATAGATTGTTTACTAATGCAATTTTACTCATAAGGCTATGAATTTTAACTTTACAATCTTCTGCATTCTTACAATCCATTATATTTGCCAACTCTTCCATAGTTTTTTTTAACTCTTCATCACCATTTTGTTCATTTAAAACAAAAATATCACCAATAGTCAGCGCTACTGCATGACCATGGGGTATTCCATAGTATGTTGTTAATGAATAAGACAGTGCATGCGGAGCTGTAGTTTTTGATATATTGATAGCTTTTCCGGCAAGAAAAGCCCCTCTTGCCATTTTTTGTCGAGCTATTGGTGTAGGATTATTTACTGCATTTTCTAAACTTCCCAATATTTCTTCGATAGCTTTTGATGAATATTCTCTGCTTTCTTCAGTAGCTCCTTTTGCCCAATAAGACTCGATTCCTTGGCATAGAGCATCCATACCCGAAACAGCTGTTTGATATGGAGACATTGAATAAGTAAGCTCTGGATCTAATATCACATGATCAGGTAGAAGAGATTTTCCTGCAACAGAGTACTTTACATTATCTACATAGGCTACCGCAAAATGAGTAGCTTCACTACCTGAGCCGGAAGTGGTTGGTATCGCAATAATGGGAGTAATTTTTTCGTCAAAATTAATATCTCCTTTTATAACCTTTTTCGCCTTTATAGTGTCAGTTGGTAATACAGAAAGTATTTTTGCTGTATCCATAACACTTCCTCCTCCAACAGCCACTATAATATCTGGATTATAGGCTTGTATAGCTTTTGCACCTTGGAGTAGATCTGAAAACTTAGGATTCTCTTCAAAATCAAAATGCCTATGGTAATCTCTTCCTTGCAATTGGTTTTCGAGTTTTTCCTTAGCTCCAGAAAGCTCATATGATTTCTTTCCGGTAACTAAAAAAACGTGTTGAGCTGAATAGTGCTTTAAGATACCTTCTAAAGATTTAATTCTACCCTCACCAAAAATCTCTTTCTCCATCTTTATAAATTAATCTGTCTTTAAGAGCTTCATTAATTCATTTTTATTCTCAACCGGAGTACTTTTAGGCCTACCCAAATCTTTTCTTGCTCCTTTTTTTACTTTTATTTCAAATAATGAAGGTCCGCTTGCATTCAAGAATTCTGGGAATCGGTTAGAAAGTTCCTCTATAGATGAAGAAGAGTAGGCTTGTTTATAACCGCATTCTTTTGCTATAGCAGGAATAGAAATATCGAAGCCAATTGTGGGTTGTCCACCAACAGAATCATGAGCGCCATTATTTAAAACAATATGCTTAAAATTATCGGATGCATTGCTTCCAATAACACCTAATGATCCCATATGCATAATCACGGAACCGTCTCCGTCTAAACAAAACACATTTCGCTTACTGTTCATAGCTATGCCCAAAGCAATTTGAGAGGAATGCCCCATAGAGCCTACAGTAAGAAAATCATTTTGATGCCCCTCATTATTATGAACTCTGTATTCATATACTTCTCTGGAAGGTTTTCCTGTAGTAGATACTACAATGTCATCGGTTGATAATTTATCTAGTACAAAAGAGATCGCTTCTTCCCTTGTAAGAGTATATTCACTAACTTTATCGTCAAGAAGTTTATAAGGTTCAAATGTATTTTTGCTGACAACTATAGCTACAGGCCCATTTATTTCTTTAGCCTTGGCTACAGTTTTTGTCACAAATTCTGATACATTGCTTATACCATCATTGAGTTCAAAGTACGGCATTTTTATTGCATCAAGAATGGAATTCTGTACCCTTCCCTGCTTTCGATGTTGTGGTTCATCATGAACACCAGGCTCACCCCGCCATCCAATCATAACAACCATTGGTATGCTATAAACCTCCGGGTCTGCCAATGAAAGCAGCGGGTTGATCGTATTACCAAGACCAGAGTTTTGCAGGTATACAAATGGCAACTTTTGGGTGGCTAAATGATAACCACTCGCTAGAGCAATTGCTGCTCCTTCATTTGCCGTAATAATATGCTCTTTAGAAGCTGTATTATCTGTTAAATAAGCACAAAAGTCTTTGAGCAGTGAATCGGGAACGCCACTAAAAAAACCAATGTCGTTACTTTTTAATGATTCAAAAAATTTCTCATTATTAATCATTACTTCCCTCCGGGAATTAATGTCAAAATCTTTTTGATGCTCATTAAATTTTCACGCGCTTCATAAGATCGTTTATTGGTAAGTATCTTTTTTGCAGTATCCAACATTGCTGGATAGGCGCTTCTCAATAATTGATTTGCATAAATCACTACATTGACTCCTGCATCTGCAAGTTCATCCTCATAAATCGTATCATAGCTTGAAGGAACAGCAACTAACGGAACTCTTCTTTCAAACTTATTATACTCTTTACAGAACTCTAGAATCTCTTTTGGTGATTCTTCTTTTGAGTGAATCATTACGGCATCTACCCCTGCTTCTATATATCCCTTAGCACGTTTTAAGGCATCATCTAACCCTTGCTTTAAAATTAGGCTTTCAATTCTTGAGATGATCATAAAATCATTTCCTACCTGGGCTCTTTTACCAGCCTTAATTTTTTCACTAAATCCCTCAATAGAATCTTGTTCTTGAGGCACCTCAGTACCAAACAAAGAATTTTTTTTCAGCCCTACTTTATCTTCAATAATTACAGCTGAAACACCTAATCTTTCAAGTGTCCGAACCGTAAACACAAAATGTTCAATCTTACCACCGGTATCACCATCAAAGATAATTGGCTTAGTAGTGACCTCAACTAAATTATTGATATTTTCTGTACGAGCAGTTATGTCAACCGCTTCAATATCCGGCTTTCCTTTTGTTGTTGAATCTGTTAATGAACTTGCCCACATCCCATCAAACTCACAAACTTCTCCGTTCACTTCCACTTTCGCATTTTCAACAATCAACCCGGTTAGTCCCGAATGAGCTTCAATAATTCTGACTATTTTTTTTGACTTAATTAATCGTCTTAGTCTTTTCACCCTTATATCAGGAGTAATACCAATTTCTTTTAAAGCTTCGTTTAGTTTTGTTGATGAAATCCCTTTCGTATAGGGAACTTCAACAAGCTGGCCACCCCACTCATTTAGGGTATCAATTACTTGCTGCCTGGTTTTACTTTGAACCCCTTCTTTCCAATCATCACCATGAACCACATAGTCAGGTTTAATCTTTTTTAAATTAGGTCGATAATCAAGTGTCACCTGTGGGACTACTTCGTTAACTCCTTTTATATTTTCAATGACTTCTTTTCGTTGCTCATACTCCATATGAGGCAACCTCTTATAACTGGCAATAGCTTCATCAGTCAATAACCCAATGGTGACATCCCCTAATTTACTAGCTTCTTTAATTATATTTAAGTGACCCGGGTGCACTAAATCTGCACTCATTCCTACGTAAACAATCTTACTATTACTCATTGGTATCGTTTTTTATTATTTATAATTATATCAAACAATTTTAGTATTCATGTTACTCAAGTACATTTTCTAACACTAATTGAGCATCATTACCTTGGTTGGGTATCTGACTGTCTAATCAGGCAGCACCAAATGTAAATACTTACATATACTTAGCACTTTACAGTAAAAAAATAGGCCTTAAATTAAAATAATTTGATCGAACTGTTTTAAATCAATAGGGTTTATAAGAAATTCAACTAAAGGTCAACATTAATAGAAAGGATTGTTCAACTCCATTTTATCATACTTGGATATTAATTTATCCATTTTAACAATTTCATCTGTTGACAAATAATCTTTATAAAGCCCAATATTTTTCTTTGAAACCTCTGGGTTAAAAATTTGTTTTTCCAAACAATGATTTCGGCTATTAATTCCAAGAAATTCTTCAATCGAAGCTTTAACATTTTCATAGTCTAGTACAAGTCGTTCAAAACTTAATAACATAACTTTAGATAAGCCGTGACGTTTCTGGATATTAAGTATAAGCTCTTGCTTATTCCTTAGTTTATCAATATTAAACTCTAAAGATCCACTTCTTGTATCTGGATATTTGTTTGCATATGGACTATTGTATCTTTTCTCCAAATGTCCTTCTTTAATAATTTGAGCAATTTGATCATCCGGTCTTCTATAAACTATGATCAATTTAAAAGGATTAAAAATTTTTGGCCATATGTCGGTATGCCGCCCTAATTGAATTGGTTGATCATATAGTACAAAATCCTTTGAGTTTGCATATATACTACCAACTTCTTGAATCCACTTTTGAGCATAGTCAACTTTATTTATTTTTGATGAACAAGAAGAAATTTTGTTCTCAAGATTAATAAGTAGTTCTTTTCTATATTTATTTAATTTATGTTCTTTATACTCTTTTGGGAACACCAAATTTCCCATTGGAGATATTATCAATAAATTCTTGATAGTTTTAAAAATATTTTTTCTAACAGCTACCGAACGGATATTAAACAATCTTTCAAAGTCAGAATCTTTTAAATTACAATTCTTATTTTCATTTGATAAAATACTATCACCAATCGCCTTTTTATAACGAAAGTCATTAAACTCTCCAGGAATAGTGCCAATATCATCATATTCTTTCAATAAATCTACGACTGCACTTGAACCAGACCATAGTAGACCACAAACAAGTATATTTGTTTTTGTATTTTGGATTTTATTCATTTAAATAATCTTTATTAAAGTATCTACTATCCTTTTTGATGTGTTACCATCCCAAAGTTCGGGGATTCCCCCTTTTTTCCACTCACCAGCAAACAATTTCTCCATTGCCGGTCGAATAGATTTCGGATCAGTTCCTAATAGTTCATTCGTTCCAATGGTAATCGTTTCCGGACGCTCGGTATTGTCGCGGAGAGTCATACAAGGAATACCCATTACGGTAGTCTCCTCAGTAATTCCACCAGAATCGGTTAAAACTGCCTTTGAATTTTCAACCAAATAATTAAATTCAAGATAACCGAGCGGATCAACTTTATGTAACCTCTCATACTTTATTCCAAGATTGTTTAAGATCTTGGAAGTTCTTGGGTGGACGG
>LKNA01000207.1 GCA_001564065.1 Chitinophagaceae bacterium T5-Br10_B2g13 | reverse complement strand
TGAACTGGTAGCGGCCGGTCACGTCACCGATCGCGTAGATATGCTTCTTGTTGGTGCGGCACTTGTCGTTTACCGTAATGCCGCCTCGCTCCGTTTTCACACCGGCTGCATCAAGCTGAAGCGAATCGATATTGGCTCTTCTTCCCGTTGCAAGAAGAACCTTCTCTGCCGATAGTTTCTTCTCTTCACCATCCTGTTCAATCGTGACGGTAACTCCCTCACTCGACTTAGAGAGCTCCTTTACACCCGAATTCAAATGATAGTGAACACCCTCCGTTTCGAGGCTCTCTTTCAGGATGGCGGTCAGCTCCGGATCATCATTGCCAAGAATTCCCGGAGCCATGTCCACCACATGCACTTCTGTTCCGAGCCTGTTAAACGCCTGCGACATTTCAGAACCGATTGGCCCGCCTCCTACGATTATAAGCTTCTTCGGCATATCTTCAATTTCAAAAAGCGACTCGTTGGTAAGGTAGTCTACCGATTCCACGCCTTGGATTGGCGGTACAAACGCTTTGGCACCCGTACATATAAAAATATATTTACCCGAAACTTCCCGCTGTAATCCCTCTTTATCTGTAATTTTAAGAGTATGGTCGTCCACAAATGAGGCTTTTCCACTGACAACCTCGATTCCCATCTCCTCGAAAATTTTGGGATCATCCGCATCTTCATACACTTCGCGCCGGATCTTATCTATATGAGCCATTACTTTCTGCGGATCCATATCGATGGTGCCCGATTTTAGCCCGTACTGTTCTGCTTTTTTAGCATTATGCATCACTGAGGCTGCTTTCAGCAAAGTTTTGCTCGGCACGCAGCCCGTCCATGTACAATCACCGCCAAGGCGGTCCATCTCTATCATCATTGTTTTTGCCCCGAAGTTGGCCGCAATTCCCGCCGTAGTCAGTCCTGCAGCTCCCCCTCCAATTACCAGCGCATCGTAGTCGTATTTACCCATTTTCTATCTCCACTTGCTGTTTTATTTGTTTTCTGACATTACCATAAGTAGACCACGCACCATACACAAGCATAGCCACAACTACCGCATACACCCACCAGGGTACATTTTCTCCGGCAATCATCAGATATAAATATGCTGACACAAAGAAAAATGATGCGCTCAGCGTCGGCATTACGATTGATAAACCTTTCCTATAATTCCTGACAAGCCAGGCTATGGAGAGAGTAAAAAAGGGAATAGCCCCAACATATATCACCCCGAAAATTATTGGATTGACTCCATATTGATCGCCTAATGACATAAACCACGTATAGGCCTGTTCAAACATTTCCATACTATTACTTTTTTGATTGATTGTTAATTTCTCCCATTATCGTAATCTGAACAATAAGCTTTGTAACATAATTGTTACGAATTCCTCTCAAATAAAATAAAGCTTTGGTCGTTTCACGATTGAGTTTACAATCTTTTATTGAATATTCGACAAGATTACTCTTATATTCGATACTGAATTAAATTAGCTGTCGTATAAAACTAAAGACTAACATATCGTTATTTATCTCACTGCTCATAGCAGTTGGGATGTTTTTGTCTGTTACACACTTTCATGGTGATCACGATGACCATACGAACGAATTAGATCATCAGATTGAACAACAGATAGTTGAATGCACTATCTGCGCCTCGCATTTTAAGTTCTCCAGTGATTCCGGTATTGCTTTCTCATCTTTTCTTATCCCCGAAGTAAAAATCGAAATCGTATCTGAAATACACATTTCAGATGAGATCAATACACTTCTGAATGGTCGCTCCCCTCCATTTATTGGCTAATTAGCGCCAAACTTATCCTTTTTTACAATCATAACACTTACGCCCTGTTCTGCATGTGAAATACCATGAAGAGCTAATCCGGCGTGATTTAATCTCAATTCACAAACAAAAAACCTAAGATTTACCTATGAAAACTTATATTAATAAACTATCCGTATTACTATTAGCGCTGTTTACAGGTGCCGTACTTTTCAGCGCATGTAGCGATGACCCCGTTAGTGCAAATGATGATGATCCCGAAATTATCGGATTTGTAATCCAAATTGAAGGAGTTGATATCGTCACCTATCAAAATGGATCATACACATTCAACAACTCCTCTGCAGTAAATGAATATGTTCATAACAACGCATTTATGCTGAGCACATCACACAACGGCGGAAATCTTACCAGAACCTCTGCTACTGAAGAAGAAATTGGCGGAAGACGCTATTTCACTCCATCTATATTCGTACGTTTTATTATGGATGATGGAGAAGTCGTAGAACTTCCACAAGAGCGTGCCAGTGGTGCAAGTGGCGACGTTTCAGGCGATGAGCTGAATCCTGACGGTCCATTCAGAATGAATGTTTCCTGGGATGAGCCTTCTATGGAACGTGGTGCTAATATTGAGCAGCACGGCAGTGATCAGTCATGGGGTTTTCATATTCGCGCTGATCATGTAGGCAACGCTGCAATGACTCTAAGAGTTGACAGATGTGATGACGTAATCTCCCTCGAAAGTGTAGAGGGTGAAAACCACAGAACCGACCAGATCAGAAACTGTGCTGAGGATGAGGTAACCGTATTTGAAGCCAGTGCACCAATGCCTATTGTCATTGACGATTACGAAAATGCTGAAGACGGAGCCTATCCACACAACCGTTTTGAAAGAACAAGGTAATTTTTGAAATATACGTTACCCAAAGTCAAACTATTACCGGCGGTCTGATCGCCGCCGGTTTTTTCAAAAAAACAGTACAATTAAAAACACAATATGATGAAATATTTTTTAAAATTATTCTTGCCAATTCTCCTTCTATCACTACTTGTCTTGTCTTGCGAGGATAACCCTGTTGAATCTAATGGAAGTGAACACGCACCAGCAATAGGATTCAAACTTTTAATTGACGACGATATTCTGGTAAGATACTTTCAGCGCGAATACACGATTGACCCGGATGGTAACTTTGAGCAGTATGCCAGGGGGGATTCTGCACTGGTATTCAGATCAGAAGATTTCGCAAATAATCAAACAGAAACGATAAAAATAAGATGGATAGACCAGAATGAGGTTGTTTTTGACCTTGCACAGTTTGGTGAAGAATCAGGCGGAACAGCCGGTATGGCCGGTGATTATAATCTGCTATTCCAATATTTTTATCCCGGTACCCGAAGCGAAAAACCGGCTGAAGAACGTAGCTACCGCGCAATCTATGACATGGAGGTTGAAACATGGGAATTTGCTCTTGAACTGCTGCAGGAAGGCCAAACGGACGTGAGCATAAACCTCTTTCACCTCGATCACTCAGACCTCGTGCCTGTACCGCTGCCAATCTATGTTGAAATGTAGCTCACTTTAACAGGTTTTGACTCTTTTGCGTGAATATTTGTCTTTGATGTTTCTTACTATTTCAACCATCAGTAACAAACTATCGTAGGACGGAAAATCTATATATAACCAATAGTGGTTCTGTTTCGATCACCTTCCTTCAATAGTTTTGCACGAAATCAGCGGTATATATCTATGTGTCAAAAAATGGTTTATCAGTTAATAAGAGCAAATTGAACAGTTCACTCTCTATAGTGCTTTCCTACAGGCAATACATAATTGCCTTTTTTATGGCGATTCCATTGCTGTTTATCTATCAGGATCTGATAGCAAGCACCCAGCCTGCCGGGAATTCAGATAGCAGAGATGGAATTATCAAGGGATATTTGATTGATGGTGAGTCAGGTGATCCGATCAATAACGGATCAATATTAATCGAGGAACTAGAGCGTGGCGTGACAAGCCACAGTGACGGAAGTTTTATTTTCCGAAATGTTCAGAGTGGTACCTACCGACTCAGAGCACAGCATATCGCTTATGAACCATCTTTCATTTCAGTTGATGTATCCTCATCCGATACTACCG
This sequence comes from Chitinophagaceae bacterium T5-Br10_B2g13, assembly GCA_001564065.1. Lineage (GTDB taxonomy): Bacteria > Bacteroidota > Rhodothermia > Balneolales > Balneolaceae > Rhodohalobacter. The sequence continues at coordinate 2,408 of LKNA01000207.1, read as the reverse complement.
AAGTTGCAATCCGACTCTACTCAAGAGTATTCAGCGGTGAACAGGTTGAGGTGAGGGCTGAATATGAGCGCGATGACGTAACCACAAATATAGAGCGTGTTATTACCGGTAGGTCCCTTCGTCAGCAGCTTGGCCGAACCATCGCAGAAACGCTGAATGATGAACCAGGACTTGCACAAAGGAGTATGGGCCCGGCACCTGCCAGACCGGTTTTAAGAGGCCTTGGCGGCGACCGGCTGCTGATACTCGAGGATGGCGGTCGTACGGGAGACCTTTCCGCAACAGCATCGGATCATGCCCTGGCAATTGAGCCAATGACGGCTGAGCACGTTGAACTAATTAGGGGACCTTCTGCACTGATTCACGGATCAAACACCATGGGAGGCGTCATAAATGTAATACGCGGACAGATACCAAGAGATATGCCCGATCATATTCATATGAGCGGAACCCTGCAGGGCGAAAGTGTGAACACCGGCGGTGCAGGCGGACTTCGCGCCTATGGCCCGCTTCACGATCGAATTGCCTTTCGGGTTGACGGGAGTATCAGAAATTCACGAGATATCTCTACCCCTTCCGGCAGGCTCGATAATACCGGCATAAAAACGCTAAACGCATCAGCAGGTCTCAGTTACATCGACTCCTGGGGGATGGTCGGGGTTTCCGGGAATGTAATGGACACAGATTATGGCGTACCGGGAGGCGTTGGTATTGCGGACGCGCACCCTAACGGTGTAGATATTGAGATGTTCCGACGCTATGCAGAGATGAAAAGCCGCTTTCACCTTCCGGGCGATTTCCTGCGAAGACTCGATGTTGACGCAACTTATTCATACTACAAGCACGATGAACTCGAAAAACCATCAAACGGACCGGAACGCAGAATTGTGGGTTCACAGTTTGGAGTTTTAACAACGAATGTAAAATCTCATCTCCACCACGGATCAATCGGCTTTTTTGATAAAGGCCTTATTGGTATTTGGGGAGAAAATCGCGATTACTCCTCCGGAGCGTTTTCTGAAACCCCCGAAACCATAGAACAAGCATTGGCTGCCTATACCTTTCAAGAGGCAGATCTTGGGAATTGGAATGTACAGGCAGCACTCAGGTACGATATCAGAAGAATAAGTCCCCGCCAGGAGCGAACATCTATTTTAATCGGTGATATCAGAGAAAGGGTCTTCAGTGGAGTTTCAGCATCCGGAAGACTGGCATACTATTTCCGCCCCAATATAAAAGTTGGAACTACCTTGATGCGATCATTCAGGGCACCTGGAATTGAAGAACTGTTCTCCGAAGGCCCCCATCTTGCAAACTTTTCATACGAAAAAGGAAATCCTGATTTAAGTTCGGAATCAGGTTTTGGTTCTGAAATATTCTTCACCATCGATCAACCCCGATTCAACATTCATCTCGCTCTGTTCAGAAATCAAATGAACAACTACATCTATCCGAGAGATACAGACCAGAGAGCAACCCGAAGGGACGACCTGACTACGTTTGTGTTTAACGAAGAGCAGGTGCTGATGACCGGTGCCGAACTAAACCTTAAATACAATCTATCCGGATCACTAACTACCGGGGGATCATTCAGCTATGTTCGTGGAGATTTTATTGATGAAAACCGTTCCTTCCCGCTATTTCGGGCAAATCAAAGAGATGAAGGGGTTCCTATGATTCCCCCTTTAAGCTCCCGGATCTACTTAGAGTGGAGCGATTCTGATTTGACTATAGGTGCAGCCAGCAGGCTTGCCGCAAGACAATCGCGGGTTGATATTTTCGAAGAGCCTACCGATGGTTACACACTTCTGGATCTTTACGCTCGGTACAACTATAGCTCAGGTAGATTTCTGCACACATTTTCTCTCAATCTCGAAAATGTTGGCAACAGTGAATACAGGAATCATCTGTCAAGAATCAAAGAGATCATGCCTGAACCCAGCCGTAATCTGAAATTCCTTTATCGCTTCTATTTTTAGGATCTTTTTAAATTTTTCGCTTCTGGGATATCCGGTTAACACTTCTCGGCCAAATGTCCTATTATTTCAAATTGAAATTGAACGATCGTTTCAGCAGCAAAGTTGAATCGTTTTTAAAACAAGAAGAAATAGTTTGGGCGAACAGGACCAGCCACCGGTACTAAAAGACAAAAATCTTCATATCATCTTCGGGATTACGCTCAGCGCCGTGATGGGCGTATCGAGTATTGCCCCCGCTCTCCCTGTCATTGCACGCGCCCTGGATGTAACGACCGACCAAATCGGTCTGCTGATTACCGTTTTTGCGCTTCCCGGAATCCTGCTCACACCTTTTTTGGGTGTACTGGCTGACCGTTTCGGACGCAAAAGAATTCTTATTCCCTCCCTCCTTCTATATGGAATTGCCGGGGTTGCTTGCGCATTTACCAC
>LKNA01000206.1 GCA_001564065.1 Chitinophagaceae bacterium T5-Br10_B2g13 | reverse complement strand
GCTTTCATCACCAATTACTGCATTTATTGAGGTTGATTGCTGATATTCTGTGTTTTCACTTACAGGTTCAAAAAACAGGTAGATTAATCCGAGTGTAAATATCAGCGGAAAAGCGAGTAGTAACGAATAACGGCTATGCATTTTTTTGATGATTTCTTCCGGGTTGATTTCTGTTTCTATTACAAGAAAAGATTTACATATACCTATCAGGATAGCTTGATGAATTGAAATAATTCTAATTTTTCTTGGGATTGATGATGGAAGACGTTGTCGAAGCCTTATAAGATGATGAAATACAGCAAACACGTTAGTTTATACTGGCTCTCGGCAGGATACTTTGACTCTACAAAAGCCAATCGGGGGGACGGTCTGATGCCTAAATGCTTTAAACAACAGTAAATAATAAATTATATACTATAGAGATAATGAAGGATTAAAGAACAGTTATAAAAGTAGTTTTAAACTGTTTAATATTTCAATAAGTTGATCATTCTTGCGACGTAGTAGTAAGTGTCACCAAGTCTTTTCTTTAAATAAGAAAAGGGATAATGACTAACGGGAAGTTTTTATTGGAAACTGGCTACCTAACTTTATTAGCAACTAATAATGAAAAACCTGATTATTATTGGTGCCCGCGGTTATGGGCGCGAGATATACCATTTAGCATTAGAATGCTCTGGATATAAAAAAGAATATGTAGTAACTGGTTTTCTTGATGATCACTACGGTGCGCTTGATTCTTTTGAGGGTTATCCACCGATTATAGATACTGTAGAAGATTACCAACCAAAAGAAAATGATGTATTTATTTGTGCACTTGGAGATCTGAAAGCAAAAATTAAATACGTGGAATTGATTTTAAATAAGGATGGGAGCTTTATCTCATTGATTCATCCAACGGCCATTATTCGCTCTACTTCACAGTTAGGTATGGGCTGTATTGTTTCATCTAACGTTAGTATTTCTACTGAAGTTGAGATTGGTGATTTTGTATCCATTCAGGCACAGTCTATAGTAGGCCATGATGTAAAAATCAGTAACTGGGCGCATTTGAGTCCTTTTGTATTTTTGGGCGGAGAGGTAGTACTTGAGAATAAAGTGCAGGTATATGCAAGGGCAACGATATCACCTCACCGAAAAGTTGGTGAAAATGCCATCGTGGGTATTGGGAGTATTGTACTAAATGATATTGAACCAAATACAACTGTGTTTGGGAATCCTGCTAAAAAAATCAGAACCGAAAAATAAATTTATATGAATCAAAATCAATTTATAGAATCCTTCTCAGAGCTGTTTGAAGTGACTTCCCAAAAAGAGTTAACTTATGATACTGAATTCAAAAAAATTGACGAATGGGATTCCCTGATGGCTCTGGAAACCATTACCATGGTTGACGAAGAATATGACGTGGAGTTAAATGGAGATGATATTAGAGGTGCAACTACGATTGAGGATCTCTACACGATTATAAAAAACAGATTTGATGACATATAATCCATATTCACTGCATCAAAAAAAGATTTTTATAACAGGAGCCTCTTCAGGGATTGGGAGAGCCACGGCCATTGAATGTTCCAAATCGGGAGCTTCAGTTATAATAACAGCACGAAACAAGGAACGTTTGGAAGAAACCTTTTCCATGCTTGAAGGGGAGGGGCATGTTCAGCAAATTGCCGACCTCACAATCTCCAATGAGGTTACGAAATTAATTGGATCGCTCCCTGAAATTGATGGCTTTGTTTGTAATGCTGGAATTACGAAGATACTACCGGTAAGTGGTATTAAAGAAAAAGATCTGAATAAAACACTACAAATAAATACGGTAGCGCCCATTTTGTTAACGCGTCATCTATTAAAGGGTAAGAAAATAAAAAGAGGTTCATCAATCGTTTATCTTTCTTCCATAGCGGGAGTTTATAATTCATCTCCTGGGAATGCGATGTATTCGGCTTCTAAGGGTGCAATAAATGCTTTTATGAAGAATGCAGCACTGGAATTTGCATCGAAAGGGATTAGATGTAACAGTGTAAACCCGGGTATGGTTAGAACGGCAATGATAGAAAATGGTAAGATATCAGAAGAGCAGCTAAAGACTCATGAAGAAAAGTACCCGTTAAAACGTTTTGGCCAGCCTGAAGATATCGCCTACGCTATTATTTACTTGCTATCGGAAGCATCAAGCTGGATGACAGGTACATCACTGCTTATTGACGGCGGTTTTACTCTTAATTGACCTAAAATGGCAATCTTAAAATACAGCAATGTGGGAATATCAGGAATATCTTTTGCTGTACCACGCAATGTCATAAACAACTATGAATACACTGAGCACTTCTCCCGCCAGGAAGTGGAAAAGGTGGTAGATAGCATCGGGATCTATAAAAGAAGATTTGCTGATGCTGATACTTGTTCGTCAGATTTATGCCATGCAGCCGCTCTGGACATGATAACAAATATGGACTTAGATGTTTCGCAAATAGATGCGCTGTTATTCGTATCTCAAACACCGGATTACCGCATGCCTGCTACATCTGTGATTTTACAGCATCGGCTTGGTCTTGATAGCGCAACGATTGCCATGGATATCACTCTCGGGTGTTCGGCATTTGTATATGCTCTTCAAGCGGCATACTCTTTTCTTCAAAATCCGGGAATCAATAAGGTTTTGCTATTAAATGGTGAAACACGGTCAAAAGTGTACTCTCCAAAAGACCGTAAAACAGCATTTATTTTTGGTGATGCCGGAGCTGCCGTTTTAGTAGAAAAGAACAAGCGATTTGGGGATAGTTATTTTTCCCTGAATTCCGATGGATCAAAATCTGATATGATTAAAATTGATGCCGGTGGATACAGGCAGCCTAGTTCTCCTCATGGTCTAAAAGAAAAAGTAGTTGACGCACATGGTAACATCCGAAATGATGAGCAGGGCTATATGGATGGCGAAAATGTGTTTAGCTTTGTTTCAAAAGAAGTGCCAAAAGATTTGAAAAGATTGTTTGATTTTGCTGATATTAAAATGAGTGCAATAGACTATTTTGTATTTCATCAGGCAAGCAAAATGATCAATGACCATCTTGTTAAGAAACTAAAACTCGAAAAGGAAAAAGTCCCTTCCGTACTACATAAATATGGAAATACCTCGTCGGTTTCTATTCCGCTAACCATTGCCTCTGAACTAAAATATAAACTTACAAATCAGGAAACCGTCTGCCTCAGTGCGTTTGGAGTGGGTTTATCATGGGGGAGTGCCATTATAAACTTTCATAGATGCTATTTGGGAGATGTTACTGAAGTATAAAGCTCTGCTATTTTAATTCCTCTTAAATAGTCAAATAAGATGATGCACAATATTGGCGATACTTTCGAAGACCAAATAAGTTTTACCGAGGAAGATGTGTTAACTTTTGCCCGGTTGGTTGGTGATTTCAATCCCATACATATTGATAAGGATTATGAATTTCAATCTGAATATGGGCGGAATATTGTTCACGGAAATTTAGCGGGTTCAGCTTTTTCAAAAGTATTTTCAACCACATTTCCTGGGCCCGGAACTATCCTGATACAGAAAGATATAACATTTCTCCGGCCGATTTTTGTAGAGGAGCCTTACTACATGCATTTCAAACTTTCGTCGGTTGATTATAAAACCCATACCGCAGTTATCAAATCGGTATTAAAAAACGAACATGGAAACAAGTGTATATATTGTATCAATAAACTAAAAAATCAAAGTGTCTTTTCAGAAAAATGAAAAACTTGACTGGCTAATTGGTACTATCAATGACCTCTTAGAACCAGTTGAGAAAAGTATATGGAATACAGACCTATCGGCTGATGGTAAAGGATTGCCCACGATTTTACTTATCGGAACTCCGCGTAGTGGTAGTACATTGATCACACAATGGATGGCATCATTAGATGTTTTTGCTTATCCGTCGAACTTTTTATCCCGATTCAATCGGGCTCCCTATGTTGGTGCATTAATTTATAAAATGCTTACGGATCCTGAATATCAGTACAGGGATGAATTTTCTGATGTAGCAAATGAAATAGCATTCTCATCAAGTATAGGAAAGACGGTTGGTTTAAAAGCCCCTCATGAATTTTGGTACTTTTGGAGAAGGTTCATGCGGTTTCCTGAAGTTCCAGACAGTGAAACATTCTTTAAGGAAAATTTTGATTTTACTTCCTTCCAAAATGAATTGGCATTACTAAAATCAGCATTTAAAAAACCCTTTATAATGAAAGCGCATATTATTAACTGGTATCTTGAAAGCATGGCAGACCGGATGGATAATGTAATCTATGTGCATTTATATCGTGATCCCATCGCTGCTAGCCGATCATTGCTCAAAGCCAGAGTAAAGTGGACTGGAGATAAAAAGGAGTGGTTCTCAGGGAAGCCTAGGGAATATAAGCAGTTAAAAAAATTAGATGTTTATCATCAGGTAGCTGGTCAAATATACTTTATTGAAAAAGAGATACTTTTAAAAAAACACCATCTTGGTGAAAACTATATTGCATGCAGGTATGAGGATTTTTGTAGAAATCCAGAAGCTATGTACAATAAAATAAATCATAAAATTAGAGATGAATATCCTTCATACAAAATCTCTGATTACAATGGAGTACGCGAGTTTAGTGTTTCAAATCCCGCTTCTGACGAAGATGCGAATATCAGGAATGCATATGGGTACTTTGAAAAAAAATACGGCACATTAGAATTTTGAGGAGTATATGGCCTATCAAAACATTAAAAATGTAGAAATAACAGGACTGGCAGCATGTGTGCCGGTGCAGTCGGAAGAAAATTCGGATCTTGACATTTTCGAAACCGATAAAGAATTCCAGAAGTTTGTTGAACACACAGGAATTGAACGACGGCGAAAAACCAGGCCGGGGTTCTGTGCCTCTGATTTGTGTTTTCATGCGGCTGAGCGGCTTCTGTCAGATTTAAATTGGCAAAAAGAGGATATCGAGTGTCTTGTATTTGTATCTCACAGTCCGGACTATAAATACCCGGCCACCGCATGTATTTTGCAGGCGCGATTGGGACTTTCAAACGAGTGCATGAGTTTTGATATTTCTCTTGGTTGCTCCGGATGGGTATATGGGTTGTCCACAATCGCTTCTTTAATTTCTGCCAGTAAATTCCAAAAAGCCTTATTGCTTGTCGGAGATACCACCACAACCACAAAATCACCTAAAGATAAAAGTACCTACCCTTTGTTTGGTGATGCCGGAAGCGCCACGGCACTAACGTACAATGAAAGTGCAGATGATATCTATGCCCATATGGCAACAGATGGAGGTAACTATAAAGCCATTATTATGGAAGATGGAGGATTTCGAAATCCGTTTACCATAGATTCCTTGAAAGAAACCCTCAGGGAGGATGGCAGTATCAGAAGCCGTTTACATACACATATGGATGGTATGACCGTCTTTTCCTTTGGTATAAATAAGGTTCCAAAAAGTGTACATAAGTTTTTTGAAAGATTTGAGATAGAAAAATCCGAAATAGATTATTTTGTATTTCATCAGGCAAACAAAATGATGAACCAAAAAATCCAAAAGAAACTGCAAATACCTGATGAAAAAGCTCCTCATCTCTTTAAGAACTATGGGAACACATCATCATCATCTATCCCGCTAACAATGGTCACAAACCTCAAGGATCAAATAAATGCTTCTGATCGCCATAAAATAAATTTGTTCACCTGTGGCTTTGGTGTAGGGCTATCCTGGGGATCGGTTTATTTTCGGCTGCAAAATGCAATCTGTTCTGAATTGATTGAAGTGTGAAGGTATGAAAGTAACAAATTCTAAAATTTGACCATGTTTCTATTCGAAACAAAGAAATTTTTTAGCAGGAACCATGGCTGACTTAAGAGCGCAGGTTAGCAAAAAAATATGCGGTATAGGGAGTAATATTACAGGTACCATATCCTTAAATGCAGCAAGTTCACACTGATGACTTTATTGTTACAACTCCAATCTTAATTAATGCAATAAACTTGCTATACGGAAAATAGGAATTTGAGGTATAGCCTAAAACATCATAATGAAGGGCATAACCACGCATGTCTCCCTTCAAAACTCTTCGGAAGGTGAGAGGTGTCTTTTTACTCTGAATTTATAATCGAAGTTTAATTTAAAACTTCAGGCTCACACTAAATGATGGATAAAAACCAGGAAGAGTACGGCTGTTTATATCATAGCCGCTTAATTCGTTATCGGAAATTACGGGCTCAAGATGAATATCGAGCCGGTTTTTCCTGTTTAGAATGTTGATGAGTTCAGCCCGTAACTCAAGATCGGCTCTGCCAACTGTGGGCCTGTAGATAAAGGAGAGATCAACCTGGTGAAATGGGGATAGCCGATCAT
>LKNA01000205.1 GCA_001564065.1 Chitinophagaceae bacterium T5-Br10_B2g13 | reverse complement strand
TACCCGCTTCAAATAACTGCAACTCAACCATAACCTTTCTCAGCATATCTTCGTCATATCCCCTGATCTCCTGAAACCAAAAATTTTGTTGTTCAATTGTGGCTTTTGGAGACACATAAACAGAGGCGGGTATATTGTACTTCTTTAGTATCGGAAAAGCTTTTTCATAAACCGTTCGATCCCCGTCATCAAACGTAATATGGCAGGCATTCTTTAGAGACAGATCTTCATAGTAGAAATCATAGATCTCTTTTAACGAGACCATGGTGTACATTCTCTTCAATAACCTGATTACATTTTCAAACCACTTTTGATCATGGATAACATGGAAATTGATACATCTATTCGGCAATAGGGTTTGCTTCATCAGTGGCTGTCAGCTATATAAATGTTCCAATTATTGATATCTAATATATTATTGCCGTTCACAAAAAAATCTTCATCCGTTAATGAATCCACTGCCGGCCTGACCAAAACAGGGAGTCGCTCTTTTTTTAATAGCTTCAGCATCCAGGGTTTTTCAGCTCTAAAACCACATTGCCTTAAAACTTCATGGTGCCGTTGATTGATCATCCAGGATCTGAGTATCGGAATTTTAACCTTTTTTGTCATTTTATTAAGAAGATACTTGAGTGATGATTTAGATTCAGCTCCATACTCCATGAGGCTGAACTGTTTTATAGACTGCTCCTTTATAATTGCATAAGCAACGATTTTTTCCTCATCAATCAAATAGGCAAAAAAGTAGCCCTCCTTATCCGGCACCTGTTCATACCGCCATCGATAATATGCTTCTGATCGACAGTTTTGAAAAGTATCAGCACTATCCGTCAAGTGAAATATTGATTTACCCAGTTTTTCGGCTTTAATCCCATACAATAGCTCAAAACCTCCGTATTTGGTCCTTTCTTTGATTTCTTGAAAATCTCTTTCTTGCCGGCCGACCAATAAATTTTTCACTGAAATTTTATAACCATATTTTTTTTTACCACTGGTACGTCTCCAACCAAGTTTTAAATACCCTGGTGTACTTTTTTCATTAGAAGATAGATTTAATATAATTCCTCTATGTTCGTTATCCGAAACGGTTTCAATTAGTGTATCAGTCAATTTCGAAAACAAACCCTTTCTGCGGTGTTCCGGGTGAATAATTGCATCTGCAGGGTTGTAAACTCTAATTTGTTCATTCTGAAAGCAAAAATCTTGTACTACAAAGGCTCTAAACCCCACTACGTTTTCCATTTCATCGATGGCAATATTAATAAAAGCCCTCTCTTGGAATGGGTTCAATTCATAACGCCATTCAAACTTCTCCTTAATTTGATCTTCAGAAAGATTTTTCCACATATAACCAAGTAATTTGATTAATGAGGTTTTGTATTTTTGTGAATATGGAATAATTTGGTAACCCATTATTTAGATGTATTAATCTAACTGTCCTGTTTCATAAAGATGAATTGCATGTTTTAATCTCAAATCATTTGAATTGTTAGTATTAAAATTTCCCTCTTCAAAAACCCACTCTTCATTTTCATAAATATACCTTCCAGGAACTCCATTTATCTTCATTAAATAATCAAGTGGTTGACCAAAATAGGTCTGAACCTCATTTACTAAATAATCACCAGACTCCAGTTCAAAAACATCAAAAGATGCAGAAGAAAATTCAAGTTTATCACTCACACCTTTAATGAAATTAAGTAAGTTATTAGTAGGCTTTTTAAAATCTTTTTTTCCGGTTCCGCTAGCTTTATCATTTACAACTAATTTCTTGTGGCAGAAAAAAGATTCACCAATCCTAACATTTTTCAATTCAAAATCATGGGGAATGTACTCTTGAAACAAGATTTGATTTTGCTGTAAATCATTTTGAATAGATTTATAATGCTTAAATTTCTTCTTTACATATTCTAAATCAGTAATTTTACTAAAAATTCGCTTATAAACTCCCTTCTTTTTAAAGTTTGGACCTCTTCTTTTAGGAAATCCATTACCCTTAAATGTTTTATTAAGAATATTCAGTGCTTTTCGTTTAGTTTTAAGGATATGTACTCCACTACCTGCTGCACCAATATTCGATTTGGCAACAACCGGGTATTCTGTATTATCTAAGAAGTTTCTGGCTTCATCATAATCATAAAAGACATCTGTTCTGGGGTGTGGTATACCTTTTGACTTTAACCAATAAGAAAGCCACCTTTTATTTTCATAAACAAGAAGTTCATTTAAAGATGGATAAATTGGCATGCCTAATACCTTGTTAATTACATAAACTCTCTCGTCAAACAGTTGTTTTTGATCCAAAATGGTCCCATTGGGTAATGCAATAACAAAATCAAACGGCTCAGATAGAATTTGTTCCATCCAATCATTTTTATCGAGCTGAACAACTTTATAGTCAATACCGGCATTTTGAAAAGCATTAATCCAAAAATCCTCTTTACCGGATGTTAGATTATAGACTAAACATACGTTCATTAATATATCCTACCCCTCCAATCTTTTTGCCCAATGATTCTCTTTGACATACTCTATAACTTCATCCGAAAATTCTCCAAAAAATGGCTGCCCGGCATATTGCAAAAATCGAGTACCTTGTGTTCCTAAATTAACTTCTATAACCTTCCAATCACCATCACTATTTAGAGACACATCCAATCCGATTATTCGTAAATAAAGTATTTTCTTTGCAACTCTTTTTGATAGCTCAACTAATTTATAATACTGAGGAATTTTTCCTGTAAACTTCACATCCGTATCTGGATGCTCTTCGTACTTCTCAGCAAACTTGTTAAAAGCAAAATTATCCAATTCCCCATCCTCATTAATTCGACTAACCAACCCCTTAGCAGATTCATTATCAACAAATGAATTAGCCCTTCCGGTTTTCATAGCCATACCAAGAATATGTAATTCATTCGTTGTAACTGATCGATATAAAAAAACCCGAATTGTATTAGAGCTCCCGGGATTAAATTTTTTAAAAAATTCATGTTGTTCAACAACCTCTTGAACTACAAAATTTTCATTTTTTAAAACAAGTTTTTTTAGCTTTTTTGGACTATGCACAATTTCCACTCCTATACCACCATTGGAATAAATATTAGGTTTAAAAACGACAGGTAATTGTATGTCTTTTAAAATCTCCAAAACTTCTTCATTTGTTACGACCTGGAGATCATCATTAAAAAAAATACCATCTATATTGTGCAGGAGTGATTTAGGAAAATAATGTTCTCCAAACCATTTGGTATAAATACTTTTAATACCCTGAAATTTACCTTCATTATAAATATTTAAAGTGGGAGTAATATCAGTTGCAAATATCTCTTCAGGAACAATTCTTATATCATTCTTTCCAGTTAATTTATGAGAAATGCGAAGTGTACTAACATCACAATTTCGTTTTAAATCTTTCCAATATATTTGATGTTTCTTTTCCTGATTTTTAATAGATGTACTTCCATAAACTATCTTTTTATGGCGTTTTTTCCAGCTTTTCCCTCTTTTATAGTGAAGCAGTATGTAATCAAAATATCTGCGAAGACGCTTTTCTAAAGAAAGGTTTTTATTTAATAGTATATCTTTATGCATATCATCAGTTATTAGATATTCTATTATATATCTCTGTATACTTGTATATCATATTTTCTATTGAAAATGATTGTTCAATTATTTTCCTACCCTCAACTCCCATTTTTTTTCTTAACGGTTTATTTTGCATTAATAAGCGTATTGCATTTACTATTCCTTCAACATCTTCTGAATCTACTAAAAAACCGTTTACATTATTTTTTACCAGCTCAGGTGTTCCTCCATTTTTAGTTGCAATCACGGGTAATTCAGCTGCCATGTATTCCATAATTGCGTTTGAGATACCTTCCGCAAGGTGTAATGGATTTAATAAAATTCCTATATCAAAGCATTTTATTAAAGCAGGTACATCATCTCTATTTCCAATAAAAGTTATATTGTTTAGTTGATACTTTCTTACTTTCTCTTCAATCAATTTGCGATTTGGACCGTCTCCAATTAAGTAAAATTCCACCTCTAGTTCATTTAGTCTTGCTGCCACTTTAACTAAAGTATCGTAGTCTTTCGATGGATAAAATCTTCCCACCATACAAATTTTTATCTTTTCATTGTCCGATATTTTTTTGGGTTTAACACAATCAAATGCATTTAAATCAAAGCCATTATGAATAAATGTAGTCTTTTTATGATTTTCTACAGCTAATGTTTTTAAACCCGCCACCGAATTGCTTACACTACAATCTGTAATGCTCATAAAAAACCGGTGCTTTAACCTTTTGAATAATTTTTTATAGTGAGGACCTGAACTACGTATAGATCCATAAATCTGCTTTTTTTTATAAAAAAATGAATATGGCTTAAAAATTAACACCGAAGGTTGATCCCAAGAATGAATGATAACTGGATTAAAGATTTTAACTTTCTTGTAAAGTTCTACTAAACTTTTGCAAGAATACTTTTTTCTACGTTTTATTTTAATAATATCATCTACATGATTATAGATATCATTAATTTTAACTTTATCACTCAGAATAATCAGCTGCTTTTCAACCTCCTCAGGGAGATGTTTAATCAAGTAGTATAGTTGTCTTTCTTTTCCTCCGTATCCAAGGCTACCAATAATAAATGTAATTTTCATTGCCTAAACCTTCTCCAAGACGTCTTCAATCATCCAATATTCTGGATTGAATTTACCAGGCTTCCATTTTAAATCAGAATCCCAATATCCCAATTCAGTTTGACCATCAGTCATGCCAAATGAGTAACTTAGTTCTATAATTTTAAAACTACCCTTATGTTCAATAAAATCAAACGCGACTGATTGTAACTTTAATTTTTTTGCAATGTCAAAGCTCAACTTAATTAGTTGCTCTGGGATTAAATCAGGGTCATAATTAACCAATCCACTGCCAGAAGCTCGAAAATCATTTTCCCGAACATTTCTCCTAAATCCCCAGCAGCGATTTCCGATTACCTTCATCCTATAATCAAATTTACTATTGGGGATGAAATCTTGAAAGTATGCGTAATTTCTTTCTACTGAATATTGTGCTACATATCTAAGTGGTAGTATAGATTTAAGTATATGCTTCACTACTCTCATTAATGATAGAATTGTACGATCCCTCTTAAATTTCCACCATTTATCTTTAATTTTAGATACTTTGTTATATGAAGGGATTCCCTTGCCAAAACTTCTCTTAATTATATTAATTGCTTCTTTACTATTTTTTATAAGTTTAACATTCATTGCACCGGCGCCATTTCGGGTCTTAAAAACCTTTGGAAAATTTTCGGTTTTTGCCCATCTAATAGCTTTACTTTTATTATAAAATATGTGCGTCGGGATTGATGGGGCATTGATAGCTTCTAATAAATATTTCTGCCCTAATTTATCATCATAATGCCATCCTGTTTTTATATTTGGAAAAACAACAATTCCTATCATTTCTAATGAATGTGTCAATTGAAGTACAAACTTTTTAGCAATAAAGTCACTATGACCCCAATTCCACATAAAGGCTTTACAATCTCTTACCTGCTCAATAATATTATTGCTATAACAATCAACAATCTTATATGGCACATTGTGAACTTCACAGTACTCAATCCATTTGTCAGAGAAACTACCTTTTCTATGATGAATAGCTATCATTTTACTTATATAAACTTTTTAAGAGATAATATCTGATTTAACTGTTTTTTATCGTATAAAAGATTAATCAATAAATACCCTGCTACACCTACAAGAAAACCAACAAAGAGTTTTATAAATAGATTACTAACTAAAATCACAGATGCATAAATCATTATCCCCATAAATACTGTTTTCATAATTATTTTAATTACATCAATTATTTGCTCCTTAAGGGGGTAGGTAATCAGTTGATTAATAAAATAGGTATTAATGAATAAGCCAACATAAGAGGCTATAATTTTTCCTATAATCAAACCCCAAATACCGTAAAACAGTCCAATTACAATCGCTATAATTGCCGTAATTTTTTTTAATATTTCTGCCTTTAAAAACAGGTCTGATCTACCAAGTACTTTTAGGAGATTAACATTTACTGCATTTAGATGATAAATAAATCCAATTGCACATAAAGCTTGTAAAAATGGAATTGAATCTACCCATTGTTCACCTATGGTTAAAATTATTATAGGTTCAGCTAATAAAGCCAAACCGGTCATTGTTGGAAAGATTAAAAAGGAAGATAGTTGAATTAATTTTCTAAAATTACTTTTTAGTTTAACTTCATCATTTTGAAATTTTGATAAAGCTGGATAGGTTACCTTCTGAATTGCAGAAATTAAATTACTTGAAGCAACTTTTTGGAAATTTTCAGCTTGTGTATATAAACCAAGAATAGATGCAGTGAAAAATTTTCCAATTA
>LKNA01000204.1 GCA_001564065.1 Chitinophagaceae bacterium T5-Br10_B2g13 | reverse complement strand
TTTAGAGATAACAAATCTGACTATTTCTAAAACAATTCCGGCCATAAATAGTACAGCAAATACTTCCAGTAAGAACGGTGGAATAAATTTCAATAGAGGATGTGGCAAATGATCGTCTCGATCCCATTTCCTAAAGATGTGATTTTTAATTCTTTGAAACATAGTAGCTACTAACTCACAGGGAGAATCAAATTCTCCATTATGGTTTCTCTTTATTTCATCTCGTATTTTATGAACCAAAAAAAAAGGGCCTTTCTTAAAGAAAGGTTAAAATTATTGTCAATCTGTATTTTTTAGAGTCTTTGCAATAGTTCGAGATTCTCTTTACGTACTATCTTTCCTCTCATGAAGATCAAAAAATGGAAACAAAAATGGAATTGAAAATTGTATGCGATTGATTTGGCTACTCTCTGTTTCCATTTTTTTATTTGCATCGGCATCAACAATATTTAGAACTGACACCTTACCTCCACCCTGTTTTTTCTCGATATCTGTAACTGTTACTGCAATATCAAAGTTAATATCCTGGATCAAATCTCTTCTGTTATGATCTTTGTCATCAACAAAATATGGAATAACAACCCCATCACTGGTCGCAGATTTGTGATTTTTTTGAGCTTTTGTGACCCCGGAAACTATATCGGCTAGTGATTCAGCTATAAAATCGTCAAGTCTCATAATTTTTAATTATAAATATTCAAATATTTTGTTTGATTCATATCTAAAATCAATTGAACTAAAAATTTGGCTCAGAAGCTTCTGAAGCCTTCACCTGTTTCTAATATACTTGGATATGTTTTTTGAGATACTTCTTCAACTCAGAGTCACAAACATATACGTATGTACCTTTTATTCCTCTAAACATTAGAGTTTTATAGATGTTGATAATATAATTCTTTAACAGCTCTGGATCTTTAATACCTGCCTTGCCATTTCGATCAAAATAATTATCCTTCTCAATAATAATTTTATTTGTATCAGGGTTAAATTTTATTTCATCCCCAAATATCACTGCAGTATAGTTTAAATCATACCCTTGTGTTGTGTGTATGCAGCCTATTTCATTTCTTGCATTTTCCGAAGTTACCCAATCTTTGGTGTCAGTATTCCACTTAAATTTATGGCCTTCAATTTCGATGTCAAATTTGTCAGAGTTAATGGGTTCCCCTTTAGTAACCCAATTCCAAGAATACCCCGCAACTTTTCGACATAAACCAAATTCGTCCTCTTTTTCATCAATTTCTCCCAATAATTCATCAAATGACTCAAAAATCTTAAGATCATAATTTTCACTCTCAAATTTCTCATCGTCATTCAATCTGTTGTTAAGTAAACGATCTACAAAATTTATATAGTCAGTTCCACCTTCAACTCGCATCTGAGACTTGAGCTCGATTTTTTTGGCATTTGTGCCCTGAAGTAGTTTATCAAATTTTAATTTACTTATGTCAGCTGGTTTAACAGATTGGTTTGAATCGTAGAATAATATTTGATGATTACTTTGTTTAAGAAGCCATTCCAACTGATTGGTGCCTTTCGGAAATCCTAATCTCTTATTTGCATCATCAAAAGATTTATAGTTAACAATGTTCTTTCTTTTAGCCAATCTGTGCGCTTCATCAACCAAAAGGATATCATATTTTTCTTTAGAGACATCTACAGGGCTCAATATCATGTTGGCACTTAATCCATCTACACTTTTAAAAACTTTTGATAATGTCTGCCTTAATGAGGTCATAGGTATTACAAGACCAACTTTTGGGCTTTCGTATTTTTTCTTGAATGATTTAACTAAATCGATTTCTCTGATATGTTCAGTTTCGTCAGATCTTGGCTCAAGATCATCATCAGATGAGTGCATCAGCTTCATTAAATATGTTGCCAAGACAGATTTGCCAGTTCCGGCAACACCACTTACGAATAATGTACTTTTCACCTTTTTATTTATTTCTGTAAGTATTTCAAGAACTGATTGATGTTGGTCAGGACTTAATGACTTATAAGGTGAATATTTGAATAGGTTTGTATTTTCTATTTGAGGAATAGTCTTATTTACAAACTCATCAGCTTTTAATTTACTCCATATTTCTTTGAATATGTGGTCATACATATCCATTTGGTAATAGTTATGTCCAGAAAGTCCAGCATTGCCATTCTGTAGCTTAAAAGACCCATCAGCAGACATGTATTTTATAAGCTTTGCTTCTATATCAAGAGTAGCTGATTTATTAAACTTCTCTGAAGTGATTAAAAGTAACGCTTCCAAAACATCCCTTTTAGGATTACTTAAATGATTTTGAATCCTTTTATAGGCATTAGTTGATTCACCAACGTATGCAATTCTTTTATCTGAATTGTTGAGAATATATACCAACGGATAAGAATTTTTTACATAGGGGATATCTTCAATTTTTTTCACATCACTTTCCGAAAAAGCATAGTTTTTGATATCAAAATCAACTACAGAAGCATCTTGAATCATAGCTCAGTATATTTTTTTGCCGTTCCTTTCGCCTTATTTACAGGGTATTTTTTTTCGTTTTTTGAAACCTTTGCATTAAGAATTTCATAAATATCAATTTCGTGTTTTTCCGCCAAAAGTAATGCAAAGGCTAAAATATCTGCCAACTCTTCTTTCAAGTTATCTTTATCAAACTCTTCGCTCTCTTTCCATAAAAAAAGTTCGAGTAATTCTGCTGACTCAATTGATATTGCTAATGCAAGGTCTTTAGAATTATGAAACTGTTCCCAGTCCCTTTCATCTCGAAATTTAATGAGCTTTTTTGTGATGACATCTATTTTATCCATTTATGCCTCTTTTTAACTTTTTAGCAAGGTTGAACTCTTCATCAAACGGCATCTGAAGTTTTGAAAGCATTTCCGGTACTGCTAATGCCCAACTTGTATAATAGTAAGCTAATGTTTTGTACCCTGAAAAGTTGCTATTAGGGATAGAGGGGATTTTATAGCCATCTTTGTTTGGATCAATCCCGGTTGTTCCAATGTGAGCAATTTCAAAAGCTATTTTTTTTATTTCTCCTTTTGGCATATCGTCAAAAAAATTAAGAGCATCTACCATGTACATCGCAACTGCCATATTAGTGTCTTCATCCCCATGTGTTTCAAGAAACTGCTTCATCTCACGTTCTTGGGAAGGGTCGGATTCATTTACTCCATATGGATCTTTTTCAATTTCATCCAATATGTTATCAGAAGTCTTTTGACTCTGTTGGCTTTCTGGCACAAGTTCAAAAAATCGATCCAGTTTCAGGTCTTCTGACCAAAATTGTATTAAATCATATTCAACACCAGGTTTTTTATCTTTTTTGTTTTCCTGAAACTCTTCATAAAAACGTTTTGCTTGAGAAAGCTCAGACTTTTTTGGTTTGAAACTTGTAATTAAATCGACACCATATAAATCCTTAAACTGAAGTGCACTTACAAGATTAAACACGATGGAACTTGATAGTACATCAGGTGGGGTGATTTTAATGATATCAGGTCTTGTATTTGCTTCTATGCCATCATTGAGAATTGATAATATAGAAAGAAACTGATGGGGACGTATTTCTTCAAATCTATTATAGATTCTATTTTCTATAAATAGGTCAATTGGCGTATTAAACATTTGACTATTCAACCCTTCATGCATTGACTCTAAAAAACTATCCACTTTAGTGTCAGGCAATCCTTTCTTCTTTAATTTATTTGCATCCTTTTTAAACTTCATTAAAAAAGATGATTTATTGGACTGATTTGACCTAAAAAGCATTTGCGAGTTTTCTTCACGAGCTTCATGAGCAAGTTCAAGATGTGTCAGCTCGTGCACTATTAAATGTTCAACTCCCAGTTGATTAGGCTTGTATAAAATTAAGTGATGGTCGCGATTATAAACTTCAGCGTACTGAATCGTGGCTGCTGTTTTAATTGAACTATCAGACTCCATTCGGATGTCTGTATCTGTTTTTATTGTGAGTTCGTTAACAAAATCCTCTATGATTGAGCGCACATCAATTTTCCCTATGAGTTGTTTTGCAACTTTAGTGGTAAAATCGAGTGTCTGATTATAAAGGTTATCTTTGTTTGAATTGTTTATTAGCGATTGTATTGAAAAATGAAAAGCCTCTTCCAATCTCCCCTCATTTTTTTCGACCATTGCCAAAGCAAAAAGAGTATTTGGATATTCAGGGTTAATCTTGTGAGCTTTATTTAAACACGACCAGGCTTTTTTATTCTGCCCAGCTTCAAACAGTTTTACTCCTATATTATTTAGAGCAAGATGATCATCAGGATTTACTTCCAGTACCTGATCATAATATAACATGGCTGTTTCTTCATCATTTTTATACTTGGCAAAAATATTGCCAACCATTAGAAGTGCGTATTCGTTTTCAGGGTCCCATTTGAGGGCATCAATTAAACTATCAATAGCTTTATCCTGGTCACCCATTTCAGATTGAATCTGACCAAGAACCCTATGATATTCTGATATACTGGGTGTAGACTCGACTAATTCTTTAGCAATCTTTAATGCTTTGTCGTACTCCCCCTTTTCGGCAAACTTGACAGCTTTATTAAATAATTGATTATCTGAGCTAATACGATCAACATCTACTTCTACCTCAATTTTATCACCTTTTATATTTACATTTGGTTCGTATCCTCCAACTGTAAAATATTCCTCAATTGATTTTTTTAGTTCAGCTTTGTTACTGTCAGCATCGGAGAAAAGCTCGTATAAAAAATCGCTCACATAAAAAGTTATGGTCATCTTAAGAAATTACTTGAAGTCATTCTATTTACAACGTAGCCTAATATAATAATAATTGATTCTTACACATAGGAGATAGGTAAATGATGATTGCTCAACTGATAAAAATTAAGCTTTAACCAAGAAAAATTTATCTCTTTACATCCCATCCATCTTCTCTTTCAACCGTTTGGCAGTTAAATGAGTGTATTTTTCCGTTACGCGCTGCGTTGCGTGCCCGGCCATATACCCTGCTTCTGCAGTATGAAATCCGTTTTCTATCCAGGTGGTAACTGCTCTATGTCGCATTCCGTGAATGGTTCGTGTTTTCGGCAGCCCGGCAATATCCAGGTAGTCTTTAAATACTTTGTAGGCTCTCTCACCGCGCACCGGCTTTCCTTGCATCGATCCACCGGTATATTTAAAAACATACTCTTTGCGCCCTATTTCTCCCCGGATATCTAAATACTTTTCCAGGCTCTCTCTTAGCACTTTAATCAACGGGATCTGCCGTTCCTTCCTCCCTTTTGTTGGTGGCAAGTAGATGTAGCTCAACTCTCCATCTTCATAAATTAAATTCTCCCCTTTTAGCCCGGAATATTCCAAGTCGGGATCGTATGCCGCCTCATTTCTACGCAAGCCTCCATAAAAATAGAGTAACATGATAGGCTTAAACCATACCTGAACTTTTTTGGGGTCGTAGTCCGGCAGCTGCTTCTTTCGTTCCAGCTCTTCATCATATGTTTTGAACAGAAGTTGAAGCTCCTCTTCACTGATCATTTTTGGCCGTGTATTCTCTCGCTTTCGGGGTAGATCCGGCTTGATCTGCTTAAAAAAATCAATCTCTACGATGTTTTTCCTTCGCAGCCAATTCCACCAGGCCCGGTAGTGCCGAAAATAAAAATGCCTGGATGATGTTTTAATTCCCGGCTTAAAAATAATCGCCTCAAAATGTTCAATGGTTACATCGTTCGGGTTTGCCTGCTCTAACCCGTTAAAGTCTATAAAATGATCAATAGACCATTCGTACGCCTCCTTTGTTGCCGGTGACAGATGATTTTTAGACTCATAAAACTTATTTGCGGCCTCTCGCACTGTGCCACATTTAACCTGCTTTGGCCCCTGCTGCTTTTTGAGGGCACTAATCGGATCAAAATTTGAAGAGTATGGGTCAATCTTACCCAGTGATTCCAGTTTTTCCAGCTCACGGATCATTTTTTGGGCTACATCTTTGTGCCTCGTTCGGAGTGATTTCCGTACGTATTCCTCTTCACCATTATTTGAGGTATGCCATTTTGCGTAATAGTACCGGCCACGTTTTTTTAGATATGCCATCAGAATTCCCCCCGCCGGTACGGCAACCTGATTGCATGGATAATATACCTGATTATTGCCCCCCACAGTGGCCCCCAAATTGGCCCCCAGGAATATTTTTGGCTCCCAAATTGGCCCCCAGGAATGGGAACAGATGGGAAAGAGAAGTGCCGGAAACGGGATTTCCGTTCCTTTCTATTCGCTAACATAATGTTAGTAAAAACAGCGAAACCGGTTCTTTTTGGTGGAATTAACCATATAAAGAGCCGGTTTCGCATAAGTACACCCGCCAAGATTCGAACTTGGAACCGCCTGATTCGTAGTCAGGTACTCTATCCAGTTGAGCTACGGGTGCATTTCCAATATGTAAAAGTAACAAACTATTTAT
>LKNA01000203.1 GCA_001564065.1 Chitinophagaceae bacterium T5-Br10_B2g13 | reverse complement strand
GAGTTTGACTGGAGTTGGTTCCCGGGAAGTAGAGCGACTGTTAGGCTCAATGAAACGAATTTACTGCCCGGGTGATGGTTTTGAAAGCATTATCCTGTTTCGAAACCAAGGGTGTCGCAATAAATCTATTACAAGATAACAACCCACAAAACGATGATGCATAATTTCCACAGTAAAGCCAGGTGCTTGTTAATAATAAATCATTGAAATATTCCGTGACACTAACACCTAAAAACAGCTTGATGTGGAAGTATACATTATAACCAGAAAAAAATCTAACCAAATGAACAGTTCTAAATCCGAAACACCGGATACTTCAGTATTGGCCTTTAATTCTATGTATGATGAAATTAGAGGTAAAAATCATATTGGTGAAACCAATACTGGAAAATACACTAATCAAATGGCTGAAAATATTTGGCGAATTTGCTTTTATGTCGTTAATGGTTCACCAAAGAAGAAAATTATCTCAGATAATTTGCAAGATTTGTTTAAAAATAATGTAAGCATGAACCTTGATTTAGGCGCAGATGTATCAATTGTTGTAGATCCTCCCAGTAAATCAACTAACTATTTGAGGTATGAAGTCGGAAAGCAATCTATTTTTCAATATGGACATTTAAAGTTTGAACTAATTGGGAATCCAAAATTTTCAATGAAAGATGATGAGATAACCATAATTTCACGACTTAAATATCTGTATGAACTTTTAAAAAGCAAAGATTAACACTATTAAGAGAAACATTGATATGAAACTACTAAGAATAATTATAACAATTTCTTTGATACATTTGTTTACAATAACATTTGTATTAGCTCAGGGAAATCTACCTGAAATAGTTATTCCCGATGCGGTTGCTTTTGGTCTACCCACACCTTCTGCTAATAGTGCTATTGATAAGCCTGACGAAGAAAAAAGAGCTGTTGCCAAATTTGTAGCTGAAAAATTTGCTTATCCATTTGAAGGAATTTTAATTGACGCTCTTCATGAGACTACAGCTGATACTTGGGAGACTTCTGCATGGATTATGGAAATTAATCCCAACAAATATGATGATTTTTGGAGTGTTCAATCAAGAATGAGGGAGTTTTTACGTTCTGATGGTGGGATTAGAAATGAATCCTGGAAAAAAGTAGATGATAGTATGTACAGTTTGTATACATATACAAGAGACACAAATTTTGGTATACTAATTCTTTATGAACTAAGCAAACCATCACAGTTACAACTTGTAATTGGATGGTATCGTTATTATCCATATTGACAACTTTTAATCGATTTTTCCCACTAGTTTTTTCAAAGTCGAAACTCAAAAGTTGTATTTTCCAAACCGCTATAATCACTAATCATCTAAACTGAATTAATGTCTACTGAACTTTCCGGGCCTGAACTAATCAAACTTAAAAATTCTGTAGTTAGAGATTTTGATGAATCCAATTGGAAGGAACTAGGTGCATTAACAAATATGCTTGATGAAGTAGAAAACCACGATAGACTACTAAGAAGCTTAAGTTGGCAAGATCCAGATTATGACGGTCATGCACTCACGTTTCTTAGGAAAATGATTGGCCCTGATAATGCGAACCTTCAATTAGTAAGAGACTATATTGCAAAACATTGTTCAGAAGCGGGGGAAGATATTTCTAGTAGCAATTCATTAGGGAGAAAAATTATATTTTCCCCCAATATTTTTTCGATTCCAAATGAATCCATAGACACTAATCTAGTTTCAGTAATGATGCCTTTTCAATCTAAACTACAAGGTGTCTACAAGACAATTAGTGAAGCCAGCAATGAGGCTGGATATTCATGTATTAGAGTTGATGACATATGGGAAAGTTCAACTGTCATCCAAGATGTTTTTTCACTTATTTTTAGATCATTTATAGTAGTTTGTGACTTTACTGATAAAAACCCCAATGTATTCTATGAAGCAGGAATTGCTCACACATTAGGTAAGCATGTTATTCCTATAACACAGTCAGATAATGATGTGCCTTTTGATTTAAAGCATCATAGGTATGCAAAATATTTAAATAATAGTGAAGGATTAGAAAAACTAAAAGAGGAGCTCATATCAAGGTTTAATACACTATCTGGCCAACGTAATCAATCGTGGTTTTAACAAAGCAAATCAATTGCGCTTAGTTGCTTACATTCAAAAACTTAGCCGCGCCGCTTATTTTCCGAACCGTTATAGGGCTAAATCTGAAATATTCAAGTAAGTAATATCACATTAACATTGATCTATTTTAAATGGACATAATAAATAAGCAAGAAAAAATTAAACACATTAACTCATTTAAGAAAGAGGAAGAGATTCATACTCTACTTGAGGAACTTTTACCTGAAATGGGTTTCAATAATGTGATAATAACTCACGAAAGAGGAAACAGACCTGAGGATGGAAAAGATTTAATTTGCTCTAAATATGATGAAATAGAGGATAAAAATGATTGGTATGCATTTGTAGTAAAAAAAGCTAAAGTCGCTGGCTCATCCCAAGCAATTAACGAAATTGAAAGTCAAGTCATAGACTGTTTTAAGTACGAATACAAAAGTATTTTTAAACCTGATCGTATAAAGATCAATAAAGTAAAAGTCGTTACAAATTTTCATTTCTCCGCTGGCGCAAAAGATAAAATATTGAGAAATGATTCACTGCAAAAATCGAATATTGATTTTTGGGATGCAGAGAGACTATTGCATTTTATAGACAAGTACAATAAACAATACTGGCAAAAAGGGAGTAAATCTTATAAAAAGTATATTAATCGCCTAGAAAAAAGAATTAGAGTCGATACACTATCAAAAACCTTAGGTATTGATGATGCAAAAATGAAAAGGTTACTTAAAAATTTAATAGATCCACATATTGTAGAGAGGTATCAAGATGAAGAAGGAGGTTTTAAATGGAAAAAAAATAAATCAAGTACTATAGTAAACCTTCCCCATAACTCGGTAATTGTTGGTGATGCAGGCTCAGGTAAGACGACTTTATTCAAAACATTATCAACAGAGTTAATAACACAAAATTCAATTAGAAATAATATAGACTTTTATCCCATACTATTGACCTTTACATCACTACGAGATACTGGATATGATCTGGAGAATGCTTTGTTTAGTTATTTTAATAGAGATTGGACAAAAGATCTCGAAATAGATGTTAATTATATTCTCGAAAATAATAAGTGCTGTATATTTATTGATGCATTAGATGAACTTGCAATTGTTGAAGAGAAAGAAAAAGCACTGGATAGCATAAATGCTTTCCATAAAAAATATCCAGAAATTAAAATTATTTGTTCATCTAGACCCTCTGATTATTTATTTCACAATTGTGAAGATGTGGGTTTTAAATATTTAGAAATCAGTCCGTTGGCTAGAAATCAGATTGAAAGTTTTGTAAATAATTATTTTGGTGAAGAATTAATTAAGTCAAAGAAACTTCTTCAATCTCTAAGAGATACAGGTCTTTTAGAGAAACTTCCAAATACGCCATTAACAATTGCTCTTGTAACTATATTATTTGATGAAAATGAAGTTGAAATACCAGCTACTATCACCGATCTTTACAGTAATTTTGTAGATTTATTACTTGGTAAGTATAAACCGGAATCAACAATAGATATTATTGAAGTTGGGGCAAAGCATCGACTTTTATGTTATATAGCAAAGGAGCTTCACTTTTCGAAAAAGAAATATGTAACAGAGTCTGAACTACTTAAATGGATAAAAAAATATGCTGAAGAAAGAGGGCATAAATATGACTACTCAAAAGTAATAGATGATATCATTGATAACACAGGACTTTTGATAAAAAATGGTCGAAGTGAAATACAATTTAAACATTTATCATTTCAGGAATACTTTACTGCATATGAAATATTCCACCATCGACAGTCAGAAAGTAGTGTATTAACCGAAAATTTCAATAACCTTTGGTGGCAAAATGTAACAATATTCTATGGAGGTATGTCGAAAGATGCCCCTGAGCTTATTGAAACGATATTAAAAAACAATAAACCAAAAAACTTTATTGAATGCTTAATTAACACAGGTGGTCTAGGCAGGTTATTACAGTCATTATATAACACTTCATTAAATGAAAGAATTAAAGGCCTTGACTACAGTACAAATAATATGATTGAAGCTATTAATATTGTTATTGAAGATCATGAAGCTAAAGAGCTGAAAATATGGCGTACATTTTCAAAATTTGCTTTAATGCAAATTTTGAAAAACTTTCATAATCACAGTCATCGTTCAATAACACTTGTGGAGCCACTAAAGGATTTATTTGACGAAAAGATTTCTATTAAAGACAAAACTCAAGACGATATATATTTTCTATTTCTTATTGCTTCAATTCTTGCTAGTGACGAATATCGATCATTTTCTGAATTGAAGATCTTAATTAAAGATATTAATACAGTCGATAATTACATTTTAGCACTGTTAGACACACATATAAAGCAGTTAACTAATCAAAACAAATCATTAGTTTCAAATAATGAAGACCTAAAGTTCATTAAGAAGAAAATTAACAAAAGAAAAAAAGCAGTTGGCGAAATTGCAGATAAGGTAAACAGGCCCATAAATAAATTAATTGAAAATATGTAGCATGCCCTAAAACAAAGGCATCATGCAGACGAGTTTGCGTTGGTTACTCGACTTTTTTGATAGGCACCTCGCTGCATATGCCCAAGATCGTTATTGATCCTTAACTTAAATGATACATTCAGTGCGATTAACTTCCTGTTTAATTCTACTACACTTATTCGTGGGTTGTGCTTCAGAAAAAACGGAGGATTTGCCAGAGCATCTTTCAACTATTGAAAATCTTACTGTTTATTCTGAAAATCCAACTCCTGCCACTGACATCGAATTAATCCGGGACATTTCAATTGGAGATACCGATGAGGTTTTCTTTGGTCGTATGGTCGAAAATATTGCTGTAGATCATTCCGGAAAAGTATTTATTGCCGATTTGGCTGAGAACACAATTCATCTGTTTGATTCTGATGGTACATATTTGCAAAATTTTGGCCGGAGTGGACAGGGGCCTGGTGAATTTGAAGCTATATGGGATTTTGATATTCATGATGGAAAAGTTCATGTTCTTGATTACCGAAACAGTAAAATATCTGTTTTTGACTTAGACACATTTGAGCATATCCGGGATCATGATGTTTCTTTGCATAACCGGCGAGACAATCAACCCTCCTGGATCAGCTGGACAAGAGATAAAGGGCTTTTTTATAGTCCCACAGATTTATTTGTTCGAGCTGATGGAAAATATCTTCTTCTCTTTAGTGACGAAGGCGTAGGATCTGCCCATAACATAGATGGCCGGACGTATGAGGGCTCTATATTTGATCCTCAAACCGATGAATTTACACAGCACGACGTTGTGTCATTCGAGTGGACCGGACAGGTTTTGGTTCATGAAGATGGGGGGAGTGTAATGGTGATGTTTAGAATCCCTTACAAGCGAAGTTCACTGTATGATTATACAAACGGCCAATTTGTTCACGGTTGGCCTGAAGAAATGTTATTCAGGTTTTATGATGGGAATGGAAAGCATCAGAAAGCTTTCTATTATTTCTATTCCAACGCAGCTTTATATTTGGATGATGTACTCATGCATTTTGAAGGGAGTGGAGATGATTTCAAACATGCGATTCGCAGCGACGACAAACCAGAAACCTGGCCTGCATTTCAATCTTTAACATTGGATGATGAAAGCCGACTTTGGGTCTCAACGATTACAGAAGATCAGGATAGTTATAAATGGTGGGTATTGGATGAGACCGGAGACCTGATAGCTACATTTTCCTGGCCACGTAACTATAATTTGAAATTAGTTAAAGATGGTCACGCTTACACCATGGAACGTGATTTAGAAACGGGACAACAGGAAGTGGTCAGATACAAAATTAAAGTTGGTATATAACCATGGAAATACCATAAGTAACCAGACCAATGACAACCATATTCTCCGGATTGGCATAGGATTCTAGATCTACCTTAAGCTGTTCGTCAGGCCGCTGAAATAACATACCACCCATATGATCGCTGCGGATGGAAAAGGAGGGATCTATTCCCTAACCAGTGAAGAGGAAGGCACCCTGATACGATATATCGAATTGATGAACTGAGGTTTTTTAATCAATATCGGCACTTCATCATCGGCAAAACCCCACTTACTTCCTCCGCGCCTTTGCGCCCCCGCGGTTCAAACACGTTGCGCCATTGCGCCGTCGCGAGAAACCATCTCTGCGCCTTCGCGCCCCTGCGGTTAAACCCACTAAGCCAAAAAATTTAATCTTTGGTATTTCTTGATTATTATGGAGTACCAGTAAATTAATCTCCGATACTATGTCTCAAAATACCAAAGAGTTAAAAACCCTCCTTCACGAGAGAATCGAAAACATTGACGATGAAGAGTT
>LKNA01000202.1 GCA_001564065.1 Chitinophagaceae bacterium T5-Br10_B2g13 | reverse complement strand
TTTACATGACATCAAAAAAGTGGCTGGTAAGATATCTTAACGATGAGGGTTTTGTAACCAACTTTGCTTTATTAATAAGCGAATAAACGTTTCATTGAATTTCGGCTTTTTCCTGTACCTCTTCATTTCGCGCCACTCTTTTGTATTCTTTAACATTGCCCAAAAGGTAAGCGTAGGGTTTTAGTTCTTCTACCTGCGTAAAACCAACGCGCAGCATTCCAATGAGAGGAATGAAAAGAATCATTCCGCCAATTCCCCATATTTCACCCCCAATAAACAGAAAAATAATGGCAACCATTGGGTTGATTGATACCTGGGAGCCAATGATACGCGGTGTTAGAATGCTGCTTTCAATCAGCTGCACAGAAACAAAAACGGCCAGAACCAATAACGGTAATATCAACGAATCCTGTATGATAAACGCAAAAAGTATGGGCGGGACCGACCCTAAAATAGCCCCTATAAATGGAATGACAGCTAAAACGGATGCAAATACTCCCCAAAAAAGTGCGTATTCCAATCCAATTATAAACAAACCAATTGTATTTAATATGGCCATAATGGTCATTACGATGAAGAGTCCCACAAGATAGTTTTGAGTCACTTTCTTCACCCTTACAATCACCTGATCAATTTTGGAGTTTTGACTTGTTGCAAAGCTTTTTTCAAGAAAGGTTTGATACATCTCTTTGTAATAGAGCATGAAAAAAATAAAAATAGGAAGGAGTCCAAAAAACAGAAGGGCATCTCTTGTTGCACTCATAAATGTTCGTATAAACTCGCCACCGGTTTCAAAGAAGTTCGCGATGCCGTTTCGAGCATATTCTGTTTGTTCTTGTACCGTAACGCCGGTTATCCCTTCAACAAGCTTAAATCCCTGAGCTGTTGCACTTTTTAAGCTGTCGGCAATTTCCGGGATTTGGTCTGCAAACTGAATAATCTGAATGGCTATAAGGCTCATAATTCCAGAAAAAACAACTATAATTAAAAGCAGCCCTAAAAGTATGCTGGATATACGATTCAGCTTCCAGCTTTCAAACTTTTGGATAACGGGGCTTAACAAAATTGAAATTAGTGCAGCAAATGCTAGTGGCATCAGAATAAACTTTCCAAAGCTCATTACTACCACAACAAGGCTTAATCCAATTAGAATAAGTGGGGCTTTAAGCCAGATTGGATATTTAAAAGATGATGGTGCTCGTGGCCTGGGCCTTCTCTCTCTCGGCATAGAATCTGTTGGCGTGATCATTCAAAGATCTTAGTAACGAAACATATGCTTCTACAGCATATGTATGGCTTACATACTTATAGTTAAGATTTACAAATTTTACATCACCTGAACTGCTTCACCTTCGCTGAAAATACCGTGTATTCTCTATTTACGTGTAAATCCTGCAAATCTTTTTTTGTGATTTGTAATGGATGGTAAGCCTATGTTTGACAGTTTTTTAGAAGTGATATAGAGTACTAAGTTATCCAATCAATTGTCAGGAGAGATTTACGAGGTAACAGATCAAGTATCTGAACCGAATTATTATGAACGTAATAAAATTCAATCCATACACTCATAAGCCCGAAAAATCCATTTCATGGCGGGCTATTTTTGCTGGAACGCTTACCGTTTTAACCGTTTTGCTGATACTTAACTTAATCGGTTTATCTATAGGATTAGGGGTAATTGAACCGACAGATCAAACAGATCCGTTAGGAGGAGTTGGAACAGGAAGTGTAATCTGGTGGGTGCTAAGTAATTTAATCGCTTTATTTGCCGGTGGTTTTGTAGCGGCAAGGGCGGGAGTTTCATTCACTGATATAAGTGGGGTTTTACAGGGAATTATGACCTGGGCTCTTTATACCCTTTTATCGGCCTGGTTACTAACAACTATTGTTGGTGGAGTTATATCAGGTGTTGGCAGTGCAGTGGGTGGTGTACTTACCACTACCGGTGAAACTGTTGGCGACAGAATTATATCCGTTGTAGAAAATCAGGCTGAAGAATTGGATATAACATTGGAGGAGGCACAAGAGGAGTTTTATGCATTACTGGATGACGCAGACAGAGAGGAGTTGCAACAAGAATTTAATATTGAACAAATATTCAGAGATCCGCGCAATTTACTGGATCAAACTTTTGATGCTGTAGACCGCGAAGCTCTGGTAAATGTTCTTGTCGAAAGAACCGATATGTCTCAAAATGAGGCTGAGCAGGCTGTTGACGGACTTCTCGCTGAATATGAAAATTTGCGTGCTGAAGCTGAAGAATTTTTAGAGGAAGCGGAACAAACAGCACGTGAAGAGGCAGAGGAAGCTTCTGATACAATGGCCACTGCTTCGATTTATCTGGCAATCGCCCTGATTTTAGGAATAATTGCAGCCGCATTTGGTGGCATTGCCGGTGTAAAAAACTTAAGAGAGGACTATGAGAAAAACTACTTTTATTCTGAAGAAGAGGACCTTTAGCTGAACATATTTTAGAGTGTTCTATTAGGTAACCTTCATTTTAACTGTAAATCATACAACACAATTACACTTATTTGTAACGCCCTTCACCGTATTCATGGACAAATTTATAGATACTTATTTTACCTAAAATCTTGGTTGTTATGACTGAGATTAGTCAAGAGTACTCTTTCTAAAAAGACTTCTTTTTGGATATTTCGATAAAGAAGAGATCAAATTCTTCATACAGCCCCAAAAAGAAGCTTTTTAGAAGGATTAAGCAAAATACAGGATCATACTCTTTACGTTTTTAGACGTCCGCCCCTTTAAACCATCTAAACATATGACTATGCAAACTGAAACCGATTCCATTATCCAATCACGAACAACATCAAGTAATAACACCCCTTCTAAGAGGGCAATGCACTCTTCTAAATTGATGACATTATTTGAAGATCAGTTGAAAGATATTTTATGGGTTGAAAAAGAGTTGATTAAATCAATACCAAGAATGATTTCGCTGGCTTCAGCGGTAGAACTTATAGAGGCACTCACAACGAACCTTGAACAAACCAAAGAACAAATTTCCCGTTTGGCCCAGGTATTCAGAACAATTGAGACTAAACCATCTACCGATAAATGTGAAGCCATGGCCGGGCTTATCGCTGAGGCCACAGACATGCTGGAAGATTGTGAAAAGGGGCCTTGGTGTGATGCGAGCATAATATCTGCCGCCCAAAAGATTGAGCATTACGAAATTGCTACCTACGGCACCTTGCGTGAATTAGCAGAAACCATGGAATTGATCGATGCGGCAAAACTGCTAGAAAAATCGTTGGAAGAAGAGAAGTCAGCAGATAGAACATTAACGGCTATAGCCAGAGAGTTTATAAATATGGATGCAGCGTCCATACAAGCTTAACTAACTTCAATTTTAAAATTATTTTCAGAAATGAGTGATTTTCTCAAAGGTTTACTTTCAGGGGCTGCCGCAATGAAGTTTGGAGGCGGATGTTTAGGGACACTGTTCATCATTCTGTTAATATGGCTCATATTAGGGTAATTCCGATAAATGTCATCTAACAAAACATCTACAGTTAATTAAAAACTCAAAAATAGAAGTCAAAATGGAAAGAGAAAGAAATCAAACCAAAGAACGTAACACAAACCCCAAACGAAGTAATGTTAATGATGAAAAAGGAATGGTAACCGGTATGTTTCATGACCGGGAGAGTTCTGAAAGAGCTTACAAAGACCTTGAAGAACGGGGATACACCAGTGAGAAAATAAATGTCGTCATGTCGAAAGAGACACGTGATAGATATTTCTCCGATGATAAAAATGAAACTGAAATGGGTAATAAAGCTGCAGAAGGAACCGGTGTAGGCTCCGCAGTCGGAGGCACAGTAGGTGCCGTTACCGGTGTTTTAGCAGCTGTAGGAACGAGTATTGCAATCCCCGGTCTTGGATTGGTTATTGCCGGTCCAGTTGCAGCAGGGTTAGCAGGTGCCGGCGCCGGTGGATTAGCCGGTGGAATTATAGGTGCCTTAGTCGGCTGGGGAATACCCGAAGAACGAGCAAAAATGTACGAGTCAGGTATTAAAGATGGCAAAATCGTTTTGGGTGTTGAACCAAAAAGCGATGACGATGCCGAGTATATCGAAAATAAATGGCGCGAATATGACGCTCATGATATCCACAGATAATAATAAATCGCGGGGTGGGTATTTCCACCCCGTGTATTTTAATGATGTGGGTAATTTCATTGGTATTAATTAAAAACAGTATGGAATATCATGGATAAAAGTAACACAATTGAAACACTGAATAGGCTTGTTGTTATTAACAACGACAGAATAGAAGGTTACGAAACCGCATCGCTGAAAACAGACGAGCTTGATTTGAAAAACCTGTTCACTGAATTTGCACAAACCAGTTATCAGTGTAAACGTGAACTGCTTGAAATGATAAAAACTCTGGGCGGAAACATGGCAGAAGGTACAAAAACCACCGGGAAGTTTTTCCGTGCCTGGATGAGTGTAAAAGCAGCACTCACAGATCGAGACCGTAAAGTTATTTTAGAATCCTGTGAGTATGGTGAAGAAAAAGCTTTAGAAACGTATAAAGAAGTTTTAAGAGATGAATCAGACTTTCTAACTCCGGAACAAGAACCTATTATTGAAGCACAATACTCTCTCTTAAAAAACGATTATGACAGAATTCGTTCAATAAATGTAACGCTTCTAGAAGCATAACATACCTTAACCTTTCAAAAAATTACCCGGAAGAGTTACTCAAACTTTCGGGCTTTTTATGCCCCCTTTGATTAAGTACGGTTTATTTTTGACGTAGATATTTAGAAAATGAGTTTCATAAAGTATTACTCTGTTTCTTATTTTTTGATTGATCCTTTGTTTAGCTGTGGAAAATAAAGCAATGCAATTTTAATACATTCAAATTAGACCATGACTTTCAAAAGCACTAACCCTTTTAACGGAGAAGTAATAGCTACTTATAAAGAGCATACCAATACTGAGATAAATACTATTCTGGTTAATGCCGGTAATGCTTTTGAGGCCTGGCGGCAAGTACCCATTAAGGAGCGTTGTAGTTTATTATTGAATGCTGCAAACCTTTTAAAAAAGAATGTTGACAGATACGCTGAAACCATGACACTTGAAATGGGAAAGCCAATCAGTGAAGCAAAAGGTGAAATAAATAAATGTGCCTGGGTATGTGAATACTATGCTGAAAATGCAGAACACTTTTTAGCAGATGAGCTAATTGAAACAGATGCTTCAGAAAGTTTTGTAAGCCATGAGCCTATTGGAGCCGTATTGGCAATCATGCCATGGAATTTTCCTTTCTGGCAGGTATTTCGTTTTGCAGCACCAACCATGACTGCCGGTAACAGTGCATTATTAAAACATGCTTCGAACGTTTTTGGCTGTGCTACTCATATTGAAGAAATTTTTAAGGAAGCAGGCTATCCCGATGGCGTTTTTCAAAACCTTTTTATCGATCACGACAAAATTGAAACTGTAATTGCTCACGACTCAGTACAGGCAGTTACACTTACCGGAAGCGGCAGGGCAGGGAAGTCGGTTGCAAGTCTTGCAGGTAAGTATTTAAAAAAAACGCTTCTTGAATTGGGTGGAAGTAATGCTTTTATCGTTTTGGAAGATGCAAATATGGATCAGGCCATTGAAACGGCATTAAATGCACGGATGATGAATTCAGGTCAAAGCTGCATTGCGGCTAAACGGTTTATTCTTGTGGGAGATGCCTATGATAAGTTTTTGCCCGGTTTTTTGGAGAAAACAAAATCCATTAAAAATGGTAACCCAATGGATGACTCAACAGAAATAGGGCCTCTCGCCAGGAAAGATCTGGCGGACGAACTTCATAAGCAGATGAAAACTTCCCTGGATATGGGAGCAAAACTGGAAATTGGTGGTGTTCAGGATAATGCATTTTACGAGCCAACTATACTCAGTGGTGTTAAACCTGGAATGCCCGCTTTTGATGAAGAAACATTTGGTCCACTGGCGGCAATCATAAAAGCACGGGATAAAGAGGAAGCATTTGAACTCGCAGCTAAATCTCCGTTCGGTCTTGGAACCACTATATTTACTCGTGATACTAAAACAGCCCGAAAGTATATTAACAAGGTTCCTGATGGAGCATTTTTTATCAATGAACTTGTGAAGTCGGACCCACGCCTTCCATTTGGCGGCACCAAAAATTCAGGTTACGGCCGCGAACTTTCAAGAGAGGGTATACATGAGTTCATCAATAAAAAAACTGTTTATATTAAATGAGGGAGATAGAAAAGATTAAGTAAAGGCTAACTATCAGCCTGCGTTAATATTCAAAATAAAATCCTATCGAGATGAGAAAAGTAATCAAACTATCTATAGTTATATTTATAGGCGTCTTCTTATGTATGCATACAGAAACAGCTAATGCCCAGGCTAATACCGGTAATGGCGGTAATTTTGGTGTTGGCTTTATGGTT
>LKNA01000201.1 GCA_001564065.1 Chitinophagaceae bacterium T5-Br10_B2g13 | reverse complement strand
TCTTATACAAATCTTTTTTCCAATCATCGATAGGTGTTTCATCAGCAATGTAAATACGATAATTGCTTAAACTCAGTTCAATTGAATTAAGAACCCAAAGAAGTGATTTTCTTTTAGGAGTAGTTTTTATTAGAACTGCTATTTCTTGTTTGAGCATAGATTAAGTAAGAAAGAATAAATTAAACAAAAAGATTAAAGATATTATTTAACTGTTTTAAATTCAGATTTAATGAACTTCAAAAGATTTTTCAAACTATATAGGTAAGTAAATATAGAATTGTAGCATAACACTCTGATTTTTTTTTCTGACCAATTATTAATAATCAGGGAAAGCTTAATTGAATTAAGTCCCATTTTAGCATTTCTGAATTGGCTTTGTTTAAAAAAACCATATCTCATACCGACTATAAAACTTTCACCGCTTGAACCGTTACTACTGAGAGCTTCATTATGTTTATAAAAAAGGCCTAGAGTTTCATCAATTTTAATAACATCATAATTTGAAGCGACTCTGTACCACATATCAGCATCACCAGCGATTTTAAATTGTTCATCAAACAATCCGACATCAATCAATATTCGTTTTCTCCACATTATAAAAGCACCATCTTGAAATGTGATATTCCAAGAACTCAAAGAAATATCTTTAGTAATTTTTATCTCGATTTTATTAGTATTTCCAAGATAAGATTTGTGCCTATTCCCATAAACAAAACCTGCTTCAGGATTTTTCTTTAATGCTTCATCTTGAACTTTAAGGGATTTTGGATATCTAATATCATCAACATTCCAAACAGCAACAAATTCACCCTGCGCAATATTAACTCCACGGTTCCAGCTCTTGTAAAGACCTTCCCTGGGTACTTCAATATATTGGAAATTTATATGTTCATTATTCTGAAGTGCATTGAATATAATTGACTTCTCTTTCTCAGTTGGATCATTATGAATAAATATCAGCTCTATTTGATCCAAATTGACAATTTCCGATACATGTGAAAAATAGTTTTTTAAATGTTTTTCACAGCGATATAAAGAAGTTAAAACACTTATCGAAACTTTATCATTGTGACGACTTTTTTTCACATCCATTTTTCATCCAATTATTATTAAGATATATGATATGTTGTTTTAATTACATCAATATTTATTATTTATCACTCAACATGAATTACAAACTACCAAGGAGCATGATAATTTTTCTTCGGGGTTCGCCAATCTTTCCCATATAATATTCTCAAGACCTTCTCTGCCTTTGAAGGTATAAAAAACTCCTCACCCATAAAGTTATATTTCATTCTATCTATAACATACTTTTCTTTTATATGATATTTTGACCCTATAGATCTATAATTAAATATTTTAAATCTCTTAAACCTTTTAAAAAAATAAACATCTATATAATCACCATTCCTCATGAAACTCATCAAGTTATTACTTGCTCGAACAAGCTCCAATCCATTTTTTCTAAATTCAAATAATTGATTAATAAAAAGATCTTTATCTTCACCTAGAACATAGATATCAGTATCTTCATCATGATCTATGAAGTCATTTTCTCGAATTGCTCCTAAGAGTGTCCCAAAATAAAGACCATAACTTATATTTGTTTTTTCAATTATTGAATGAAACTTCAATAAATTTTCCTTTGCAGTTTTTTTATTAATTTTTTTTTGTCCGTGTTGCAAAGTGACTTCAGTATAATTGAATTTACCTTCAGCTGTATTTATACTTTTCATGGTATGGTGCTATTAATTAAATGCATTTATTAATAATATTCACAAGATCAACCGTATTAACTTTAACGGGGTTGTTTAATAACCTTTTTTCATTCACACTTTGCGCAATTAACTCAATATCATTGATTCCAATTTCTGCCAATTTTGATTCCAAAGCTGAGAAACTAATAATCTCTCTGATATATTGAGCAGCTTCAAATGGACCTTTAACTTTTAATAGCTTATAGAGCTCGTCCATTCTTTTTTGGTGACTCTTATATGTAATATTTGGATGAATTTTTTTAACTCCTGCCAATCCGTTAAAAATAAAAAAGCCGGGAAGCAGTAAAATAACTGCATGTCCATGAGGCACTGAATAATTAGCTGTTAATGAGTATGATGCGGCATGTGGTCCTGTAGTCTTCGATATATTAATTGCTTGTCCAGCAAGGTGAGACGCTTTCACCATTATTCTTCTACTTTCTTTATCCGGTTTTTCAATTATTCTTTCATATACTTCCAATATTAATTGAATGCTTTCAGTAGAATACTTTCTGCTTTTAGAGGTAGATCCAACTGCCCAGTATGATTCAATCGCTTGACATAAAGCATCAAATGCTGTAACAGCAGTCAACTTTGAAGGCATAGAATAAGTTAATTCAGGATCTAATATTACATAATTAGGAAGAAGACGTTGATGAGATACAGAAAATTTTCTTTTCCCTTTATATGCAACTGCAAAATGAGTAGCTTCACTCCCTGAACCGGATGTTGTTGGTATCGCAACAATGGGAGCAATTTTTTCCTTGGTAGCAATATCTCCTTTTATAACCTTTATTGCATTTGCATTATCAGTTGGTAATACAGATAGTATTTTTGCTGTATCCATCACACTCCCTCCTCCTACAGAAACTATAATATCCGGTTTATAAGCTCTTACCTCTCTTGCACCTTGAAGCAGATCGGTATACTTAGGGTTCTCTTCAAACTCAAAATGCCTATAGAAATTTCTTCCTTCCAAGAGGTTTTCGATTTTTTCCCTTGCACCAGAAAGCTCGTACGATTTCTTTCCGGTAACTAGAAACACACGCTGAGCCGAATAGTGCTTTAAGATACCTTCTAAAGATTGAATGCTACCTTCACCAAAAAACTCTTTCTCCATTTTAATAAATCAATCAGTCTTTAAAAGCTTCATTAATTCAGTTTTATTCTCAACCGGAGTACTTTTAGGCCTGCCTAAATCTTTTCTTGCTCCTTTTTTCACCTTTATTTCAAATAATGAAGGTCCGCTTGCGTCCAAGAATTCCTGGAATCGGTTAGAAAGTTCTTCTATAGATGAAGCAGAGAAGACTTTTTTATACCCACATTCTTTTGCTATAGCAGGAATAGAAATGTCGAAGCCAATGGTTGGTTGTCCACCAACAGAATCATGAGCACCATTATTTAAGATAATATGCTTGAAATTATCAGGAGCATTGCTTCCAATAACACCTAATGATCCCATATGCATAATGACGGAACCGTCCCCGTCTAAACAAAACACCTTGCGCTTACTGTTCATAGCAATACCCAAAGCAATTTGGGAGGTGTGCCCCATAGAGCCTACAGTCAAAAAATCGTTTTGATGCCCCTCTTTATTATGAACTCTGTATTCGTACACTTCTCTGGAGGGTTTCCCTGTGGTAGATACTACAATATCATCAGACGATAACTTATCTAGTACAAAAGAGATCGCTTCTTCCCTTGTAAGAGTATATTCACTTACTTTATCATCAAGAAGTTTATAAGGTTCAAACGTATTTTTACTAACAACTATGGCTACAGGCCCATTTATTTCTTTAGCTTTAGCTACAGTCCTCGCCACAAATTCCGACACATTGCTTATACCTTTATTGAGTTCAAAGTAAGGCATTTCTATTGCATCAAGAATGGAATTCTGTACCCTTCCCTGCTTTAAATGTTGCGGTTCATCATGCAGACCGGGCTCACCACGCCATCCTACCATAACAACTATAGGAATACTATAAACCTCTGGGTCTGCCAATGATAGTAATGGGTTAATTGTATTCCCAAGACCAGAGTTTTGCAAGTATACTAATGGCACTTTTTGAGTGGCTAAATGATAACCACTCGCTAGAGCAATTGCTGCTCCTTCATTTGCCGTAATAATATGCTCTTTAGAAGTTGTATTATCAGTTAAATAAGCACAAAAGTCTTTAAGCAGGGAATCAGGAACGCCGCTGAAAAAGTCAATACCGTTGTTTTTCAGTGAATTAAAAAATTTCTCATTACTAATCATCTATTTCCCCCCGGGAATAAGTGTTAAAATCTCTTTGATTTCCATAAGATTTTCCCTGGCTTCGTAAGATCTTTTATGAGTAAGAATTTTTTTCGCCGTATCCAACATAGCCGGATATGCACTTCTCAATAATTGATTCGCATAAATAACAACGTTGACTCCTGCATCCGCAAGTTCATCTTCATAGATTGTATCATAGCTTGACGGGACTGCAACAAGCGGAACACGGCGGTCGAATTTTTTATACTCCTTACAAAATTCTAAAATTTCTTTGGGAGATTCTTCTTTCGAATGAATCATAACAGCGTCTACTCCTGCATCTATATACCCTTTTGCCCGCTCCAGTGCGTCATCCAAACCTTGTTTGAGAATCAAGCTTTCTATTCTGGAGATAATCATAAAATCTTCTCCTACCTGTGCTCGCTTTCCGGCTTTTATCTTTTCACAAAAGCCTTCAATCGTATCTTGTTTCTGTTTCACATCTGTGCCAAACAATGAGTTCTTTTTAAGGCCTACTTTATCCTCAATAATTACCGCAGAAACTCCTAATCTTTCCAAAGTTCGTACCGTAAATACAAAATGTTCTATTTTACCACCGGTATCTCCATCGAAGATGATGGGTTTCGTTGTTACCTCTACCAGATCATTAATATTTTCAGTACGCTGTGTTATGTCAACAGCTTCAATATCCGGTTTGCCCTTTGTCGTGGAGTCTGTGAGTGAACTTGCCCACATACCGTCAAACTCTCTAACCTCTCCATTGATCTCTACTTTTGCATTTTCTACAATTAATCCTGTCAAACCTGAGTGCGCCTCAATGATGCGGACAATATCTTTTGACTTTATCAAACGGCGAAGTCTCTTGACCCGTACATCCGGTGTAACACCGATCTCTTTTAGTGCCTCATTTAATTTTGTAGATGAAATTCCTTTGGTATAGGGCAATTCAACTAGTCTCCCCCCCCATTCACTTAGAGTATCAATTACCTGTTGTCGGGTCTTACTTTGGACCCCTTCCTTCCAGTCGTCCCCATGCACAACATAGTCCGGTTTCATTTTTTTTAAATTCGGTCGATAATCAAGAGTCGGCTGTGGAACTACTTCATTAACTCCTTTTATATTTTCAATAACCTCTTTCCTTTGCTCATATTCCATATGAGGTAACCGTTTGTAACTAGCAATTGCTTCATCAGTCAATAAGCCAATTGTTACGTCTCCCAACTTGTCGGCTTCCTTGATAATGTTTAAATGTCCGGGGTGGACTAAATCGGCACTCATACCTACATATACTTTCTTCATCTATAATAGTTTTTTATTTGAATTAATTATTCAGACTGTGTTAAAACTTTATATCCAGCCTCTTTCAAATCCAAATCTTTCTGAAAGAGCTTTACATCGCTTTGCACCATGTCTTCCAATAGCCCTTGCAGATCATATTTGGGTTTCCATCCCAGTTTTTCTTGGGCTTTAGACGGGTCGCCAATTAGAAGTTCTACTTCAGTGGGGCGGAAATAGCGAGGATCGACTTCAATGAGGGTTTGCCCTGTGGTTAACATTGAAGAATTTAGTTGTTGAGAGGTTGAGGATTCAAACTTTGCCTGATCGATGGAGTCAATAGTACCTGTTTCGTTTTTACCTTCTCCTTCAAATCTTAATGTGATGCCTACTTCGCTAAAAGCGGCGGTAATGAAGTCCCTAACTTTAGTGGTTACACCAGTGGCAATGACAAAATCTTCGGGTTCTTCCTGTTGTAACATCAGCCACATCGCTTCCACGTAATCTTTGGCATGGCCCCAGTCTCGTTTAGCATCCATGTTCCCTATGTACATTTTCTCCTGTAGTCCCAAAGCTATCTTCGCAGCCGCACGAGTAATTTTTCGGGTAACAAATGTCTCTCCGCGCAAGGGAGATTCATGGTTAAACAAAATTCCGTTGCAGGCATACATATCGTATGCCTCACGATAGTTTACAGTAATCCAATAGCCGTACAATTTGGCGGCCGCATAGGGTGATCGAGGATAAAAAGGTGTGGTTTCACTTTGAGGCGTTTCCTGTACTTTACCATACAGTTCAGAAGTAGAGGCTTGATAAATTTTCGTTTTCTTTTCCATGCCCAATAATCGAACAGCCTCAAGAATTCGTAAAGGCCCCAATGCATCCACATTTGCGGTATATTCAGGCGTTTCAAAACTAACCTGCACATGGCTTTGAGCTCCTAAATTGTAAATTTCATCTGGTTGGCTCTCCTGAATAATTCGAGTAATATTTAATGAATCAGTCAAATCCCCATAGTGCAAAATTAATCGCTGGTTCTCAACATGAGGATCCTGGTATAAATGATCAATACGATCCGTATTAAACTGAGAAGCTCTTCTTTTTATCCCGTGAACAATATATCCTTTTTCAAGCAGGAGTTCAGCAAGATAGGCACCATCTTGGCCGGTTATTCCTGTAATTAATGCTGTTTTTTGTTGAGCCATTATC
>LKNA01000200.1 GCA_001564065.1 Chitinophagaceae bacterium T5-Br10_B2g13 | reverse complement strand
TTCGATGATCAGCATCAACTCTTTGCACATAAAATCAGCTATAAAATTTAGCACCGGTCTTTGCCTGAGAAAAGTGTAGCCATGCATCTGTTTGCCACGCAAAACTTCGTTCCAAAGTTTAATTTCTGCTTTTGTGGACTGTTTACGCAGTTTTCTGGCAAACTCTTTTAATTTTTTGTTGTAGTAGAAGTTTGAACTGTTCATTTGTTCACCTCCAGTTGCTAAGTCATCCCCCCGGCCCCCTTTGAAGGGGGAGATCTTCAATTTAGATTCAGAGTTTAATAACCAAGCTGCTCATACGTCTCCAATAACTGATCACTGTATATCTGTTGACACTGTCAATCTGTAAACTGTCTACTGCTATCTCACTCTCCTCATATTCTGCTGGGTAAAAAATCCGGGATCAATGTTGATATCGAATTCCAGTTTGTTGTATTTCATAACGGTTCGCTGGTCAGGTTTATCGGCAGGTGTTAAGATTATTCTTGTTGGGAAAACCCGCCCGTCCATCTCCTCGATTTCTGTAAAAGTGAGTGTATTGGCAAGCTCATCCCGTTGATTATAGTTCTCTTCTTTCAGCATGATGAAGTGCTCCTGATCTACCCAAATCAGTACTTTCCCCCAAACAACGGCCGACTCCGGTTTAGGTATGAGTTCCAGCAGCCATGTTTCTCTGCCGTCCAGTGTTTCTTCCCGCAAAATGGAATGTTCATAATCTTCAATGGTTGAACTTTCCCGGACCAGGTCGTCATTGGTGAAGTCAGAGCCCATCCACGATTGCGACATCATGGAGGGGGGCATTTTTATGGTCCGGTCGATGTTTGGAACATAGTTCCAGATCTCGTTTTCCCGTTTTAAAAAAGTGGTACCGCGATCCCGAGCGGGATCGGTGACAAGAATTAGTGAGTAATCTTCTCCCAATGCCCACGCTTTCATGCTCATCTCTCTCTCATATCGCTGACGAACCACGGTCATTGTCATCTCCGCGTAACTCGACTCACCCCGCATTACCTCTTCCATTTGGTTGATGATTTCTTCTGCCGTTTGTGCATAAACGGGAGGAACCAGGATAAACAGGGCTAAAACAACTGGAAGCGCTTTTTTGATTAAAGCCATAATTTTCCCTCCGGATTTGATCCCGAATGTCTTAGTGTGATTTTACATACTCAATCTGTTCAACCAGGTTTTGAACCCACTTCTCAATTTTCAGGTCGATCTGTTTGAACAGTGAAAGATTCTCTTTCCCTGAGTCAGGTTGAATGCTCTTCTTTGTTTGCATGATATTGTTGGATAATATGCTGCTTTTCGTTTTCCCACTGCTTGATGATCCCATCCAATTGATCACCAATCCAGTAATGAAATGTGGATGCTTCAGTCAGCCAGTCAGAGGTGTCGTCATCTCTTTCTTTCAGCTCATCTCCTTTCTGAAGTGTTTCAGCCAGCTCAGTAAACTGGCTAATTCGCTGACGAATCAAATCCCCTATCTTCACCTTACTGATCCGGTAATAGGTTTTTCGATCACCCGGCAGACTAACCGCTTCCGCCATTCCTGTTTGAACCAGTTGTTTCATAGTTCCGCTTATGCTGCCCTTACTCGCTTTCAGGGCTTCTCTGATCTGTTCGAATGAGACATGATCTTCATCACAAACCACTAGGTATCCGAATGCACGACCCGCCATTCGAGTCAGCCCAAGCTTGTCGAATAGTAGTCCGCACTCTTCTATATACATCAGTTTTTCGTTATCCATAAGAAAAAGTTACAGAGAAGTTTATTTAGTTCAAAAATTATTGAACTAAATAAGTGTATGCATTTTGCTTGGGACATAATTCGACTGTTTTAAAACGAAAGACTTCCTAAATGAACACCTACGGTGAAATGGATGAATGTCTCCCTATTCCGTAGGAATAACCTGTTTATAGGTAAAGTAAACCCGATTAATGTCCGCTCCATCGGAGCGTCCTGCTCGTGTTTTCCGGGACTTGCTCATAGGTTGAGGAAGCTCCTAACGGAGCTTTGGTGTTATAATACCTATAGAATGCTATAAACAGGGAACTCCTCCGGAGTTCTTGAAGTCATGAGTAAATCAAAAAATCAATCCTTAAGCTTTGCTATCCGAAAAGCATCAATCA
Source organism: Chitinophagaceae bacterium T5-Br10_B2g13 (assembly GCA_001564065.1). Taxonomy (GTDB): domain Bacteria; phylum Bacteroidota; class Rhodothermia; order Balneolales; family Balneolaceae; genus Rhodohalobacter. Next base: position 4,417 of record LKNA01000200.1, on the reverse strand, counting down.
TTTTTGGATGCAGTCAGATTATGAATTAAACAGATTATCGGATTGAAAATATCATTCATGGCAAGCCTCTAAGTCCTGGCATTAGTCTTTTGAAATAAAAAATCCGCAAAGCCTGTTCGACCTTGCGGATTTTTAAAATTTTCAATTTGTGATGCATTTGCTATTTCAAATGCTTCTCAAAAAAGTTGAAGATTCGGAGATACTCATCGTACCAGGAGTTTGGGCTGGTAAATCCGTGCCGTTCGGATGGATAGATCATCATCTCGAAATTGGTGTTGCCGGATTGGATCAGCTCTTCGGCATATTGAAATGCATCCTGAGCACCTACGTTGTCGTCAATCAGCCCGTGAAGAAGAATGACGGGATGCTCCAGTTCCGGCGCGTAGGTCAAAGGAGAACTTCGGTCGTAATGCTCCGGTACCTCCTCGGGATCGCCCAGGCGGGGGAGGGTGTACCACGGATTGGCATAGTAGTAATTTCTCCAGTTGGTCACTTTTCGGAGGGCCGCAGCGGCATGGAAACGGTCAGGTTTATCGGTTACTGCATAAAGCGCCATGAATCCACCATAGCTTCCGCCGTAAATACCGACATTGTCCAGATCGAGTGCACCACCGGTTTTATCCTGAACCCAGTCGAGACCGTCAACGATATCCTCAGTTTCATATTTACCCATCCAGTTGGTTACATCTTCTCGGAATTTTCGTCCGTAACCTGTACTGTGGCGGAAATCAACTTCCACTACCACGTAGCCGTGGCTGAGAAGGTATTGATGGAACATATACTCACGCCAGTAATTATTCGACCACCCTTTATAAACATTCTGGAGCGATCCGGCGCCATGAGCAAAAACAACAACAGGATACTGTCGGCTTGTGTCAAAATCTTTAGGATAGAGTACAGACATGGATAGTCCGGTTTCACCATCCCTTCCTGTAAACCGAACATACTCCTCTTTTTGCCAGGTATATTCATGGAAGGAGTCAGGAACAGAATTTGTAAGCTGAACCTCCTCACCGGGATTTTCCACGTCGATCATATAAAGATCGTACGGTTCATTAAAGTAGGTTTTTGCATATATCAGTTTGGTTTTATCGTCTGATAGTCTGAACTGATATCGATACGCTTCGTCAGATGTAAGCTGATTTACAGAACCGTCTCGGAGGTTATGAATGAAAATGTGCCGCTCACCATAATCGGCTTCATTATTGGCGTAGATGATTGTTTGGTCGTCCAGCCAGTCAGCCCAGGTGATTTCGTAATCGCCATCGGTGATCTGCTCAACACGGCCGGTAAAAAGATTTGCAATGTATATATGATTCCATCCGGACCTTTCAGAGCGAATCATCAGTCTGTCGGTACGAGGTGCAAAAGAGACAGAAGAACCGGAAAGCCATCCATCGGTTTCCTCTTCAAAGATAACGGATCGAGTGTCGTTACGATGGTCGTAAGCTATGACCTTTCGATGTTTAAGGGCAGCATCACTGGAATCCTTGACTGAGAAGTTACCTGAAAAGCTTCCCGCAGCACTGCTTCTTTGAACCCCGGAAGAGAGCGTATCAATTTCCATGGATGTCAAATCTGCTGTGTAGAACGTAACAGATGGAATTCCTCTCGTAGAAGCTCCGGGAGTTACGAATTCATCAACATATTCAGGAAAATAGACGGTACGGGCATCCGAATAGTCTGTTTGCCGTAAAATCAGACGATTACTGCCTGACCAATCCTGAATGGCAAAACCGGGTTCACCATTTGCTCGGCGGGTTACCTGAATCAAATCGGGCCTTGAAATATCGGTCACCCAAACATCGCCGGACCTAACAAAGGCCAGCTTGCGACTGTTGGGTGCCCAAACCGGATTTACTTCACGCTCCTGGCTGGCAACAATTCGGCGTTCATTGCTTCCATCAAGGTTGGACACGAATATATTTCCACCTCTGGTATAGGCTATTAATCGGCCGTTTGGCGACAGTGTAAAACGAGTAGGGCTTTCATCAACAGACTCCGGTTTACTACCCATGACAGACATTTTGTAGAGGCCGGTATCAAAGTAGGAGGAGTCGTTCCATGAGAAATAGAGAGTGTCTTGGGCTGCATTAAATGACCTGAAAGAGGGACGAATTCCGGGAATCACCGGCTCGTGAAAAATCTCTTTCAGAGTCAGGTTTTCGGGCACATCCTGCGCGGTTATATCCGGAGCCTGGATACTGATAAAAATAAGTAGAGCAAACAGGTAGCTGATTAATCGCATACATAAAAATTTTTGGGTTATTTGTTCGTGAGCTAAAAATAGAAAAATGATTGGTATTAGAAAGTTCGGTTCTTACAAATTGAGTAAGTGTCTAAAATTTTTACAAAAAAAAGGCACACTGAGTTATCAATGTGCCTTACAGAAATAGATGAAACAGTTTTACTCCGCGGAAACAGCCTCTTCTGCATCCTTGAAGACAATGGGTTTTATAGCCTCAAAAGCATTCAGGGTTTTCTGAATGTGCTCATCGGTATGGCCGGCCATAGGTATCAGGCGCAGCAGCACGACTCCTTTTGGAACTACAGGATAGGCAACGCCGCTCACAAATACACCGTACTCTTCGCGCATTTCCCGCATGATGGTCTGCGCAAGTTCTGTACTTCCTTGAGTTAACACCGGTGTTACCGGGCTTTCGGAAGGAAGAACATTGTAGCCCAGTGCCTTTAAGCCGTTACGCAGCTTTTTGGTGTTTTTCCATAGTTTTTCTCTCCACTGCGGATTTTGCCGGATTAGCTTAATTCGCTCACGGGCTGATACGACAATCGGCATTGGGAGAGATTTCGCAAAAATCTGGCTTCGCGTATTGGCTTTTAAAAATTCGATTACGCGAGGTTCTGCTGCAACAAATGCTCCAATCAGCGCTACGGCTTTGGCGAATGTTCCAAAATAGATGTCAATTCCGTCGTGGCAGCCAAGCTGTGTTCCTGCACCGGAACCGTCATCACCCAGTGTTCCAAAACCGTGGGCATCGTCAACTAAAAGTCTGAATGGATATTTCTCTTTTAGTGCGATGATCTCTTTTAATTTCCCGAGGTCTCCGGTCATACCAAACACACCTTCAGTCACAACTAAAATGGAAGAGTTTGGCTTCAATTTACTTGAGGCTCGCTTCAGCTGCTTTTCAAGACTCTCCAGATCATTATGCTTGAATACAAATTTTTCTGCCATGGCAAGCTGTTTGCCGTCTACAATACAGGCGTGGCTCAGCTCATCATAGATTAGAAAGTCGTTCCGGTCAACCAGGGCGTGTATCACGCTCATGATTCCCTGGTAGCCGTAGTTGAGGAGCAGCGCTTCCGGCTTATGGATAAAATCTGCCAGTTCGCGTTCGAGAGCCTCATGCTCATCAGAGTTTCCGGTCATCAGCCGTGCACCCATTGGAGCACTGAGGCCATATTTTCCAGCTGCCTGTTTGTCTACTTCCCGAATGTGAGGATGATTGCCAACGCTCAAGTAATCATTTACGCTCCAGACGACAACGTCTTTCCCGTTAAACTTCATCTCCGGGCCTATTGGCCCCTCCAGTTTTGGAAATGTGTAGTATCCGTAACCGTCTGATGTAAACTCCCCGAGCGGACCGGGTCGAGTTTCTAATTTGTCAAATAAATCCATATAAATGTGGTTTCTGCGGGTATTTCGTAAATCCCGACCCATTGATTAAAAGTAGATGATATTGATTTTGCCCAATCAACAATCCATTGAATCTAATGAAAAAAGGTGTTTGAAAACAAACACCTTACAAAGTTATTCAGATGCGGATTAAGCCACATCATGTCCTCTTGAGGCTCTGAGCAGCTCAAACCAATCCTGCCGATCCAGTTGCAGTTTCATCGCATCTGCTGCTGAAGTTATCCGGTCTCTGTTGCCGGTTCCTAATACCGGTATCGGCTCTGAAGGATTCATGAGAATCCAGGCAAGAGCAATTTGATCGGGGGCGGCATCATATTTTTCGGAGAGTCGATGCAAGGTGTGCCGAATACGGCCCGCCATGTCCGAGTTTTCGTGAAAAATCCTGCCACCTGCAAAAGGCGACCAAATCATTGGCCTGTATTCCATTTTCTGAGCCTGATTAAAGATTCCATCGTAGATAGGTTGTATATGCAGAAGCGAGTGCTCAACCTGGTTGGTTACCAGCGGAACTTCCAATTTACTCTGCAGCAGATCGAACTGTGATGGAGTGAAATTTGATACGCCTACATATTTCACTTTGCCTTCTTTAATCAAAGAGTGCAGGCTGTCTGATACTTCAGAAGCATCCATAAGAGGATCGGGACGATGTATTAAAAGCAGGTCAAGGTACTCGGTGTTCAATTTTTGGAGTGTGTTTTCGACAGACTTTTGGATGTAACCGGCAGTGGTATTGTAATGCTTGATTCTGTTTTCAGGCCG
>LKNA01000065.1 GCA_001564065.1 Chitinophagaceae bacterium T5-Br10_B2g13 | reverse complement strand
GATAACGAAGATATCGGTCAAAAAAACGGTTTTGCTAAGCCTTCTGTGATTCAATATGAATAGATCGGATGATGGAACAACCAAAAGAGCTGAGAATATTTGGTTGAAAATCGATAACGGTATTGATAAGAAAAGACGATGAAATGCTAAAAATCGGCCTGGTAATTCCCTCCCTGCAATCCGGAGGGATGGAGAGAGTCATGTCTGAATTGACGACTCATTTTGCAGGGAAAGAAAACATTGAACTTCACCTGATTCTCTATGGCAAAAAGAGAGAGATCTTTTACCCATTACCGAAAAAGGTAAAGGTTCATAAACCATCCTGGCCATTTAACGATAACCTGCGGCTACTATCCACTTTAAAAACACTTTTATGGCTACGGAGCAGGATAAAACAAATCAATCCTGATACTGTACTCAGTTTTGGTGAATACTGGAACTCGTTTGTTCTTCTGGCGCTAAAAGGGACACGATACCCGGTATTTGTGTCAGATCGTTGTAAACCGGATAAATATCTGGGCAAACTGCACGAGTTCCTCAGAACATGGCTCTATCCCCGAGCTGCAGGAGTTGTGGTCCAAACGGGTAAGGCGCGGGAGGTCTATTTGCAAAAGGAGCTGAACCGGAATATCCGATTGATAGGGAACCCGATACGTGAAATTTCATCTGATGGTGGCCCTCAAGAAAAAGAAAATATCATTCTCACGGTGGGCCGACTGATCAATACAAAACACCACGACCGGCTGATTGAAATTTTTGATCAGGTAAAAAAAGAGGATTGGAAACTGATTATCATCGGGGGAAACGCGATTAAACAGGATAACATGTCTCAACTGAAGGGATTAATTGAGGAGAAAGGGCTTCAGGGGCACGTTATTCTTGCGGGTACTATAACGAATGTTGAAGAGTACTATCTTAAAAGTAAAATTTTCGCATTTACATCCAGTTCAGAAGGGTTTCCAAATGCGGTTGGGGAAGCGATGTCGGCCGGTATTCCGGTGGTTGCCTATGATTGTGTGGCCGGTCCTGCAGATATGATTGAAGACGGTGTTACAGGGTACCTCGTGGATCTGTTTGATGATGAATCGTTTATCATAAGAGTTAAGGAGTTGATGCATGATGGAGATCTTCGCAAAAAGATGGGTGAACATTCCAAAAAGAAGATCAAAGATTATTCAGTAGAAGCTATAGGAGAACGTTATTTTGAGTTTATTACAGAAAACCGTTCATCGCAGATCTCATGAATATCCTGCAAATTAATACATCGGTTAATACCGGGAGTACCGGACGAATAGCGGAAGAGATTGGTCGAACAGCGATTCAGAACGGGCATAACAGTACGATAGCATATAGTGTGGCGGGTTCCAAGGGAAGTCGTTCTGACAAAATCAGGATCGGGTCAAAAACTGATAGGATGCTGCACGGCCTTAAGACACGCGTCCTCGACCTTCACGGATTCGGTTCAAAACGAGCGACAGAAACGTTTGTTAAAAAGGTCGAAAAGTTGAATCCGGACATTATTGGGCTCCACAATATCCACGGCTACTACATTAATATTGAAGTGCTGTTCAATTGCCTGAAGAGATTACAAAAACCGGTTGTCTGGACATTTCACGACTGTTGGCCGTTCACAGGGCACTGTACTTACTTCGATTCCGTTGGTTGCAAAAAGTGGATTGATGGATGTTTCAATTGTCCCAAAACGAAGATGTATCCTGCAAGTTACGTCCTGGATAATTCAAAGTGGAACTACGCACGGAAAAAAGAGCTCTTCAACGGTGTAGATAACCTTAGAATTGTAACTCCGTCACACTGGTTGTCCAATTTAGTGCAGCAGTCATTTTTGCAGAACTACCCGGTACGGGTGATTCATAACGGGGTTGATACTGAGGTCTTTTCACCCGGAAATTCCCCTTTGCCTGAGGCAGTACATTCCGATGAAAGAGGAATTTTACTGGGGGTAGCCAGCGTCTGGGATCGCCGAAAAGGATTAGATGATTTTTTGAAGTTGAATAAAATTCTTGAAGGTAGGTATAAAATTGTTTTGGTGGGCCTGAATAAAGACCAGCTTCAGAATCTTCCGGATAAAATTATTGGAATTGCACGTACAGAAAATACAGAACAACTTGCGGCGCTCTACAGCAAAGCTGATGTTTTTTTGAATCCCACGTGGCAGGATAATTTCCCAACTACGAATATAGAAGCGCTGTCTTGCGGTACACCTGTTATTACCTACGATACCGGCGGAAGTCCCGAAGCAATTACTGAAGAGACCGGCCGGGTAGTAAAACAGGGTGATATCGAGGGCCTGAAAAACGCCATCGGTGATATTACAAAAAAAGGGAAGCCATTTTACCGGGATAAATGCCGTAATCACGCACGGACTATATTTGACAAGAACGATCGTTTCCGGGATTACATAGATTTGTATGAAGATATGCTGGTGGGCAAATCATAATGTTCTTAGCCAAACGTAAATCTCACCGTTGGCTGATTAAACAGGAATTTAATTTCAAACCGGTAACCTGAAACACCGCCCATTATTTCGCTATGCTCCTGTCATCCTGTTTGTCCTTCCGGGAAGCGACGACCGCAGCCAAAGGATTTCCACGTTATCCGGGTTGGGTACATAAGTAATTTATAACGGGATCATAGATAAAGCGCTATGATTGAATCAGCCATTTAGAACATTATAATTTTATAGTAGTTAAATTAACAGCATTTTACTCCGTGATAATTTTGCTACATAAGCAGCTTAAAATTTTGGAGCGTTTGCTAATGTCGATAAGATATAACAGGTTTAAATAATCGTTTAGAAGTTCAGAATGCAGGAGAAGAACAGGGAAAAAATTGTGGTCATCAATCAGTCTGCTGGCTATCTTTTTTTAGATATTACAAATGAATTAGCCAAGCGATTTGGTGAAGTAGATTTAATCTCGGGTAGCACAATAGAGAGCGAAGGACTTCATCAAAATGTGAGGCTCAAACATATGATTCGGTATAACCGAAAAAATACACTTACGAGATTTTTTTCCTGGATTGTCGGATTTATTCAGCTATTCTTTCTCCTGAAATTTCGCTATAGGAAACACCGGGTATTTATATCGAGTAACCCACCACTTGCTACCCTGCTTCCACTTGTTTGTACTCAAAAAATATCTCTAATCATCTACGATATTTATCCGGATGGACTCGTATCGGGGGGCTTTATGGGCCGGAATAATATCATCTATAAGGTCTGGAAAAAATTAAATATCAAGGCATACAAAAAGGTAGATCTTATCATTTCAATTACAGAAGGAATGACAAAGCTGCTTACGGAGTATACCGATGAGAGTAAAATTAGGACAATTCCTATTTGGGCTGACAAAAGTATAACAAATTATAAAAACAACGGAGATGTGCAACAGTTTACGAAGGTATACAATCTTGAGGAGAAATTTGTTGTCATGTACTCAGGAAACATGGGAAAAAACCATGCGATGGAATCATTAGTGCGCGTTGCAAATGCACTGAGGCACAACGAAAACATTCAGTTCATAATAGCAGGTGAAGGGTGGAAAAAGAGTATTGTTGAGGGAATGGTGGAAGAGCTTGAGCTGAAAAACTGCCTCGTGATGTCCTATATGCCAGATGATCTATTTATAAGTTCACTCTACAGTATAGACGTAGGTGTAATTTCACTTGGAGAAGGCACATCTAAAATTGCGATACCGAGCAAAACATTCAATTTACTTGCTGCAGGAAAGCCGCTACTCTGCTTTGCAGGGAGTGAATCGGATCTTGCATACATGGTAACTGAAAATGAAGTTGGAAAAACATTTGCGCACGAAGATATTGAGAATGCGGTAGCATTTATCCTCGACCTTTATAAGGATAATCAATCAAAGCAAAAACATTTATCAGAAAACGCCAAAAAACTTTCTTTTCGGTACAGCTATAAGAATGCTTCTGAGATAGCTGAACTTGTTTATGGCTTATAAAATTATTGGTGAAAAGAATGGATATTACTGTCAAAAAGAGCTCTGACCTCACTGAAAAAGATTGGGAGGATCTGGTACAGGGGTTTAATAAAACATTTCAAAAAGAGAGCTCTGCTGAGAGTCTGTGTCTGCACTATGCAGGAAATGAGTTCGGGTATACGCTGCACGCCATTGCCAGAGATGAATCGGGGAGATTTAGTGGTCATACGTCAGTGATTCCAAACTACTACTCCATAGACAGCGAAAAGGTAAAAATAGGACTCAGCGGCAGTACGTTCATTATGAAGGAGGCGAGGTCGGATATTTTTCTTTTCAAAAAAATGTACGATGCACTGAAGGAGAGCTGTAGAACAGAAGGAATGCTTTCTATTATGGGCGTTCCCAACCATAATTCATACAGCTATACCATCAAAGTACTCAAGAAAAAGCACCTGAGAAATCTGAATTATTATGTGTTGCCCGTTCGCCCGTTCCGGAAAAAAAACCTATTAAACAAGGTTACAGGCAGGCTGGCAAAATTTAATGTTTTTCTTCAAAGAGCCTTGTCTTCGGTTTTGAATTTTAAAGAGAAAACCAGTTCGATAGAAATTTTGAAATCCGATCTCTTTATGGAGCATCGACTTGGTGCTCAATATCAGCGATTTGCCGATGGAGCCATAGATGGATCATACCGCATTTACAGAGAGGAGGGACAAGAAGTAGCTTATATAATGCATTTCCAGGAGAATGGAAAAAAAACATACCGTGCATTAAACAGGCTGGTAGCTGAAATCATCAGGAGTGATAATCCGGACTTTGTATTCTACATTGGCACCCTGCAATTGAAGCAGGCGCTGCTTATAAAACTGCCGGAAAAATTTGAACCCAAACAGCTGCCGCTAACGATAACTCTTTTAGGTAACGGGACGAAAGAACAACAAGAAAAACTATTAAAGCCAGAAAATTGGGATTTCGGACTGATTAATTTTGATGTTCGTTAAATTTAAAAACTTGACTACTAAGGCTAACTAAAAAAAGAGTTTCAAATGGAGAATAAACCGGTAAATATATTCTGGACAGGGGGGTGGGATTCCACGTTTCGAGTAATGCAATTATTAATTGAGGAGAAAAGAAAAGTTCAGCCGCATTTTGTGGTAAGGGGACAAGCTTCGGTTGGTAAAGAGATTACTACAATGATTGATATTCGAAGAGAGCTGTTCAGAAATTATCCTGTCACCCGGGATTTGTTACTACCTACAGAGTATATTGATGTTAGAAATATTATTGAAAAACAGGAAATAACCAATGCCGTCAATTATATAAAAAAACGACAGGAATTTGCTCAACAGTATGATTTTTGTTCAAGATATTGTTTTCAGAATGATATTGATGACATGGAAATGTGTATTCATAAAGATGATAAAGCTCATAAACTTTTAGCACCTTATTTGGAAAACTCGACTTGGAAAATCAACGGAGAAAAAACAGAAAAAGGGCAGAAAGCTTATGATGTTTTTCAATACTATCGATTCCCACTCTTTAGCATGACCAAATTAGACATGAAAAAGATTGCCAAAAGTTGTGGCTGGTTAGATTTGCTGGAAATGACCTGGTTTTGTGCATCTCCATATAAAGGAAAACCCTGCGGATTTTGTGGTCCATGTACGTATGTAATAGATGAAGGGTTATCAAGGCGGCTTCCTATTTATAGAAGGATTATTTCTAAAATTCATATGCCGGCGAGAAGGATTTATCGGAATCGCATCAAATATAACAGAACAAATTTTGAACAAGCTACTGGATTGTAATTTTGAGCATTACGATAAGAAGCATGTCATCATTTGGATTAGTATGAGAAATATCACAACTGATTTTAAACCACCTGATTGTAGAGTTTAAATGGTATGGCAATTCCGATTTTATATTCTATATTAGTTTTTTTGTAGCTTTGGCAGCAGTTATGAACTAATTCCCAAACAAGCTTGATTTTTAAGAACTACCTTTTTTTGCTTTTGGGGATCAGGCACAAGAGTTGTATGATATTGAATTTATGGATTTCGGATAGATTAATAATGGGCACGCTAAAACCCAGACAAATGTGCACGATTAAATTCATTGAGACATGAGCAATGGACCAGTCAATATGTTCTGGACGGGGGGTTGGGACTCTACATTCAGGATGTTACAGTTAGTAATTATAGAGGAGAAAAGAGTTCAACCCTATTTTATAGTGAGGTCACAGGGTTCAGTGGGATTTGAAATAAGTGCCATGTTGGGAATAAGAGCGGCCCTTTTAAGAAAATTCCCTGATGCCAAAGAGAGACTGTTGCCGACTCGTTTCATAAATAATCGAGAGATCATATGTAATGGGGAGATACACAAACTGATGAAATATTTACAGAAAGAGTCAAAGCTGGCCGATCAATATCGGTATCTGTCAGCTTTCTGTGAACAAAATGATATTTATGATATGGAACTCAGTGTCGAAAAATCAATTAACTATAAACACAGAGTATTTGATCTCATAAAAAAGAATCTTGATTTTTCGGATAATAAAATATCGCGTTCATCTATACACAATGGGTCGGAGCAATTTAACAGACAGGTCTACGAACTTTTTAAATATTTCAGGTTTCCAATTACAAAAATTACCAAATCGGAGATGAGGGAAATCGCTATTCAAAATGATTTCGAAGACATTCTATTGATGACCTGGTTCTGTGCCACTCCAAAAAAAGGGGAGCCGTGTGGGTTTTGCGGGCCCTGCGTTATGAACATAAAAGAGAATCAATCATTTCGGATACCTTTTTTTAGAAAAGTGTTATCAAAAATTCATATGCCTGTACGGGTATTTTACAGAAATCATATCAAATATGGATCTCTCAATAAAATAATTACCAGAACAAAACCTTGAAAAGTAAATTAAGAAAATATTTAAGCAACCTTCCGGGATGGCGAACCAATAGAAAGCTGTTGATAATCGAATCGGATGACTGGGGCAGCATTAGAATGCCAACATCCAAAGATCGTGAAGAGCTGCTTGAGAAAGGAATTATCCGTGAACATAATCGCTATAATCGATATGATACTCTTGCCACGACTGAGGATCTGGAGGCACTCTTTGAAGTTCTCGGCCGCTATAAGGATAAAAATGGCAAACCGGCTGTAATGACACCGGTTACCATTACTGGAAATCCCGATTTCGAAAAGATCAAAGCGGATGAATATCAACAGTATCATGTTGAACCGTTTCCTGTAACCCTTGAACGCTATTACGGGAGTGGAAATGGTGTCATGAACGTTTGGGGGCAGGGAAGGAACGCCGGTCTGTTTAAACCACAGTTTCACGGCCGCGAACATCTGAATGTAGCCGAGTGGATGCGCTCACTTAAAAAAGGTGACAAAACCAATAGAATCGCTTTTGATCACGGTTTTTGGGGATTGAGTTTAGGTAGTGATGACACGTCAAGAATTAGCAGTTTCCAGGCAGCTTTTGACCTTTATGACCCTGAGGATCTTAAGGTACAGGAACAGTCGATAAAGGAAGGGCTGGAGATGTTTGAATCTATTTTTGGGTACAAAGCTACGTTTTTCGTCCCCCCAAACGGGCCCTTTAATAATTCGCTTGAAAAAACAGCGGCTGAAAATGGAATCAAATATATGTCGAAATCTAAAATCCAGGTGGAGCCTTTGGGACATGGGAAATCACAGAAGGTGTACCACAAACTTGGGCAAAAAAATGATCTTGGACAGATCAATCTGACGCGAAACTGTGTTTTCGAACCCAGTGAAGATGGAAAAAATTGGGTCGACTCTTGCCTGAGTGATATTAAAATTGCTTTCCGTATGAGAAAACCGGCTGTCATAAGTACTCATCGAGTAAACTATATTGGTACCTTGGAAAAAGAGAACCGGGAACGTGGATTGAGACAGATGGATGAGCTACTGTCGGCCATAGCGAAAAACTGGCCGGATGTGGAGTTTATAACCTCGGAAGAACTGGGTGATATTATTGCTGAGGGGTAATTAGTTTTTTGAGTTTTGAATGTTGAATTTTTAGTGATCAGTTGGGTATTTATCCTTTTGAGGAGTGTCCCCCTTCTCCCGAAGGGATCACTTTGTGGGAAGGGGGCAATGGGGGATGAACTGCATTAGTTTAAGACTGTAAATAATGAAAATTGATATAGATTCACTAATCAATAAATCGTCATTTGAATTCTATATGTAATTTGGAATGAGGAGCACACATATATGTTTTTTGGAAGGCCTGATTCAATAGACTCAAAATGATAGAATGAAATTATAATATGGAAATTAATTCAGCCCAAACCGCATCATTTACAGTGGATGTGGAAGATGGAGTCAGTATTGCCATGCGGGATGCGTTTGGGGTTGAGATAACTCCGACCGATCGTGTGGTAAAGCATACGCACAGGATTCTGGAGATTTTTTCTGATCACGGTGCGAGGGGTACATTTTTTACGCTCGGGATTATTGCCGAACATTACCCGAAACTGGTGAAACGGATTGGAAACGAAGGTCATGAGTTGGCGGTTCACGGCTATAACCATCTTCTCTTCACAAATATGACGCCCGAAATTGCATTCCGGGAGCTGGAGAGCGCAAAAAAACGTATCGAAGATCTTACAGGCAGAGAAGTATATGGCCATCGTGCGCCCGCCTTTTCCATAAACCCGGTCACAAGCTGGGGACTGGACGTTATTGAAAAATGCGGGTTTACGTACGACAGCAGCATAATGCCGTGCAAAGGTCCGAGGTATGGGTGGCCGGGATTTAGTAAAGATATCGTAACGATTGAAACTCCGGAAAACAACCGGATTATTGAGGTGCCAATGTCAACAGTTGAATTTATGGGAAGGGACATACCGGCATGCGGTGGTAGCTATTTGCGCTTACTTCCATACAAGATGACTGAGAAATTCTTCACAAAAGTTCAGAGGGAAAATCCTGCGATCGTTTATATCCACCCCTACGAACTCGATACCGAACGGTACCCTGACTTCTATTTTGATGAGCTAAAGAAGGCTCCTCTGAAAACCAATCTTTCTCTGCGATCCAACTGGTTATTACGAAATACTGTAGAGAAGAAATTTGGCAAACTGATGGGTTTGTCCGGTTCAATACCGCTTATTGATATTATCCGGGAAAAGCAGAAGGGCTCGGATTTGCCCCTGGTTAAAATTTCTCAATCCACCTAACGTATATCACCGAACTACGATTAAATCATGTTAAAAAAATATCACCATACTAATGGGACTTCTTATTACTTTCTAATTGCATAGGTACGTTAAACTTGATAAGCTTGGAGTGAAACCGGTAAAAGATAATGCACACTTTTTTGTATAATAAATAACCGGTAAAAATTTAAAAATAAAATATGCAGATGGACGATAAAATTAAAGATGCCTTTCGTGAGGCGATGGATAACGACGACCTTGAAATTAACCTTTCTGATACTTTTCGGGACTACGAAGACTGGGACTCCCTGGCCTATCTTTCTATGATTGCCGCCCTGGATGAAGAGTTTGGGGTTGAGATCGAAAATGAAGAGTTTGAAAAGCTGGAGACAGTGCAGGATTTGCTTGATGCGGTTAAGGCTAAGGTTTAGGTGTGAGTTTTGAGTGATGAGTTTTTAGTGTTTGGTTGAGAGATTGGCTAATGAATCGAAATGAAATACTGATTGATGGCCAGAAGATCTCCCCTGCCAGTGCCATTGGTGTGTGTTCCTTGGGGCTTAGAAATTGGAATTTAGATCGATATTAATTTGGGGTTAGGATGAACAACCCTCTGTGTCTCCCCTTGTTAGGGGAGAATCTTTTTAATTTAAAATATTAAACCATGGCGAATTTAACATTTGAGAATATTGGATTAAAGGCGTTAGCAGCGGCGGTACCGGCGAACACGATAGATAATTTGTCATACACCAAGCATTTTCCGGCAGAGGATGTGAAGGAGATTGTGGAGAAGACTGGTATTAAAGAACGCCGGTTTGCTCCTGAGGGGATGACCTCCTCAGACCTCTGTTATCACGCCGCAAGAAAGCTACTGGATGATACCGGAGTTTCCCCGGAGGAGATTGACGGGCTGATCTTCGTTTCCCAAACTCCGGACTATCGCATGCCCGCAACATCAGTTATACTGCAGGAGCGTTTGGGATTGGCGAAAAGTACGTTTGCATTTGATATGAATCTCGGATGCTCGGCATTCGTCTATGGAATGTCGGTTGCGTACTCCTTCGTGCAGCAACAGGGTTTCAGAAATGTGCTTTTACTCGATGGAGAAACCAGATCCAGAGTGTACCACCCGAAAGATCGCAAGACTGCGTTTCTGTTTGGAGATGGTGCAGTTGCGGCTCTAATTGGCAAAGGAGATGGATTTGGAAAAAGCTACTTTTCACTGAATTCCGATGGAAGCCGTGAGGACCTGATAAAAGTAGACGCCGGTGGATATCGAAATCCAAGCACACCGGAGACGCTAAAGGAAAAGGTGGTAGACGAGTATGGAAACATACGAACGGATGAGCATGGCTATATGAACGGAGCAGATGTATTTAATTTTGCCATCCGAGAGATTCCTAAAGATGTGAAAAATACGATGGCATTTGCCGGTGTTGAACGGAAATATATTGATTATTTTGTGTTTCATCAGGCAAACCAATATATGAACAGCTACCTGGCTAAAAAACTGAAGTTGGACGGGGGGAAATGTCCCACCTGCCTCGATCGATTTGGAAATACATCTTCCGTTTCCATTCCATTGACAATTGCCAGCCAGCTTCAAAGCGATTTAAAAAGCCAAAAAAAGAAGTTGCTGCTTTGTGGTTTTGGTGTCGGTATGTCCTGGGCAACCGCGGTAATTGACTCGCCTGGGATGATGATTTCGGACCTTGTGGAAGTGGAGTAGATCTTAGACGAAAGATGGTAGATAATAGAGCTCTAAAAAATATTTTTAAAGAATGTATACGTAATCTTATAAAATCTCACCATGAGGGGAATCTGTTTCGTTTAGAACAGATTGCGAGGGGTATTAAAGGCTCAGGTTCGATCTCGATATTTGGTGAATCGCCAGGGAATAGTTTCAGTTCACACCCTTCAGATAAAGGCGGAATTCGTAAACCAATTTAAAATCTATTTAAAAAGTACTCCCCACTCTGCAGACTTGTATGGAGGGGAGACAGAGGGATGGGTTCATGAAAAAAGAAGACATCACAATACATTTTCGGTCAAAGATAGACGCCGGCCTGCGGGAGCGCCTGGAACGGATCTTCTTTTTCAACTGGAACCAGTCGAGGTATGCCGCTCGAATTACACAGTCTGTGAAAGAGTACTCTAAACCTTTGATTGAAGATGAGGGTGATAATGAAATTTCACTTGTATTTAAAGACCGTTCGGTAGGCCAAACCCTACATATATTTGATAGTGACAGCCCGGATGCTGCCCTGATTGGAGTTTTAATGTACGAACGTGACTCTCCCGAGCAGATTACCGTGATTCATCTTGTTCTGCATGAAAAGTGTAAAGAGATTTTTAAAAAGGAAAAAATTAATGTTGCTTCTGTTGTGCTGGAGAAACTCTTTTCACTCTTCCGAAAAATTAAAGGGGTGGATCGGATACGGATCTACTATACAAACCGGACTATTAAGCTGAACAGGCATTAAATAATAGATTTTAGATGGAAGATAAAAACTTGAAAAAGACCTTAGAGCATATACAAAGCTGGTGTTACTCTGGATCTGTTACCTTTGGTCTGTGTGTTCATGAAGTCGTTGGAATGAAGTCGAAATTAACGTAACAACCAATAAAGCATTTAACATGCCCTCCCCTCCCATCCACCGGCAGGCGTTTGGGATGGGAGGCAGAGAGGTGATCCATGGCAGATAAATTTAACTTAAAAGAGAAAACCATATTAATTACCGGCGCATCATCCGGTATAGGGCGTTCCTGTGCGATTGAGTGTAGCAGAGCCGGAGCCACGGTTCTTGCGTTTGGTCGAAATGAAGATCGGCTGCAGGAAACACTGGATAAACTTCATACAAGGGGACGATATTTTAGTGTAGATTTAAATGACACTGAAACCGTCGATCAAACGATGAAGTCTCTTGAAGAGGAAGGAACAACAATAGATGGGGTCATATTCAGTGCCGGTATATCAACAACACTTCCGTTGCGAATGATTACTCCGGATAAGATTCAGCCAATTTTTGATACCAATGTATCATCAGCAATCTATCTTGCTAAATGGGTTACTCGAAAGAAATTTGTACCAAAAAATGGTTCCAGTTTGGTGTTTTTATCATCAGTTATGGGAAGCGTAGGCGAATCGGGGAAAACCATATATAGTTTGTCAAAAGGCGCCATTCTTGCTGCATCAAGGTCGATGGCGGTTGAATTGGCATCCAAAAAAATAAGGGTCAACTGTATCTCACCCGGTGTGGTGGAGACGCCCATGAGTGATGGTGCTGTTTACAGCAGAAATGAAGAAGCACGAAAAAAAATCGAGGATCTGCATCCTTTAGGATTAGGTGACCCAGAAGATGTGGCAAATGCAGCGATTTATCTGTTATGTGATGTAGCAAAGTGGGTGACCGGAACCAATCTGTTTGTGGATGGAGGATACACGGCAAAGTAGGTTTTTAGATAATAAATTGAAGGTTATAGACGGCAGAAAGATCCGCAACCTTTTTTTTGGACATTACGGAACTCTTTTAAAAAAATTCAACATGAAAAAAGTGATAATTGTAGGATCCGGTGGCCATGGTGCAGAGCTGGATGACTATGTCCGGTATGGAAATATATCAGGTAAAGGCGATGCAATTGAGATTCTGGGATACCTGGATGACAATCCCGATAATTACCACCGATACCAGTTTTCGGCGCCACTTTTGGGGTCCATAAAAGATCACGATATACGTTCGAACTGTTCCTACATCATCGGTATTGCAAATCTGAAGTACAGACGTAAGATTGTTGAGTCATACCTGGAGAAAGGCGCAGAATTTATCACCTATATCCACCCTGAAAGCTTTGTGTCTGAATCTGCGTCTGTCGGAAAAGGGGCTATCATATCGTACCACTGTAATATCGGTCCGAATGCCTATGTTGGTGAATTCACACTGGTGAATGCAAGAGCAAGCATTTCGCACGATTCAAGCGTGGGTAACTTTAATTTCATCGGGCCAAATGTGTGCCTTTCGGGTTTTACAAAGGTAGGTGATGAGAATTTGTTTGGAATCAATAGTGCTACTATACCGAAGGTAGAAATCGGCAGCAGAAATAAAATTGCCGCCGGAATGACGCTCGATAAAAATGTTGATGATGACTCGACAGTATTCTATAAGGTTAAGGAGCGAGTGATTGCTGTACCGAAGCAGATTTTAGATAAAAGGTAGATCGCAATGTCTTTAAAAGATATTGCGGAATCTTTCTAAAGAAACTAAAAACTCAGAATTCAACACTCAACAATAACAAATTGTTCTACAGAAGATTTATTAAACGGATACTTGATATATTTTCAGCATTGGTATTGCTGACCGTTACGCTTCCCCTCACGTTTGTGGTAGCTCTACTGCTTGCCTTACAGAACAAGGGTAGCATCTTTTTTTATCAACGGCGACCGGGATATGGGGAGGCCCCTTTTTATATTATTAAATTCAAAACAATGACGGATGCCAAAGATGAGGAGGGGAACTTGTTACCGGATAATGAGCGCATTACCGCATTTGGAGGGCTGGTGCGTAAATTATCTATCGATGAACTTCCGCAGCTTATCAATGTATTGAAAGGGGATATGAGTATGATCGGCCCGCGTCCGCTTCTGTTTAGGTATGTACCACTCTATTCAGAAGAACAGAGAAGACGGCACGATGTAAAACCGGGAATTACCGGATGGGCGCAGGTAAACGGTCGGAACGCCATTAGCTGGACGAAAAAATTTGAGCTCGACTTGTACTATGTCGAACACCTCTCCCCCACTCTTGACTTCAAGATTTTTTGGTTGACAATACTGAAGATCTTTAAGAGGGAAGGTGTGAATCAGTCAGAATCCAGGACGATGCCACCATTTGATGGTAAAAACTGATTTTTTTTAACTATTAATGAAGTCACAAAAATAAGAGGTCAATTTGAGTATTCAGGTATTATCCAGAAATGAATATAGAACATGGAATTGAAAACTTTGTGGAGTGGTACCGCTCCTACGAAAAATTGTGTCAGGTAACTGACAATACAATTAATTTATACATCTCCAATGGGGAAAATGTCAAATAATAAAATACACATCAGTATTATCATTCCGGCTTATAACGAGTCAGAACATATTGAACAATGTATAACAGTACGTTAAAGCAGTCATGGCCTCATTTTGAAATGTTTATCGTGGATGATGGATCTACAGATGATACATCAGAGATTGTAGAGAGATATTCTTTTGTTGATGATCGGATACATCTGATCCGTCTGCCGAAGAGCGTTGGATTAACTGCCGCAAAGAATGCTGCAATAGTGCAAGTGACCGGAGATTACCTCTTTTTTCTGGATGCTGATGATTGGATTTTACCGGAAACATTATCGGATATTGCAACGATGATTAATCAGTAGGGAGAGGTAAATATGTTCATGCTCAGAGGTAGAAAAGTTTATTCAAGAGTTGAAGAGCCAATTCCCGGAGATGAATATGAAACACGTCTCTGCTCACCGGTAGATCTTGTGCGAGGAAAAAAATTTTCCGGGTATATGCATAATTTGTGTGTAAAGCATTCTGTTGTTAAAGAAAATAATATCCGTTTTACGGATGGTATGATCATGCTGGAAGATCAATAGTTTACAATGAAGTGTATGGTGCATAGTAAGAATGTTCTTTATGTTAAAAAACAGAATTATTTGTGCTACCAACACCCGAAATCCTTAAGCAAAAACTTCAAAAAGAAACAGTATCCTGATATTTTAAATTGTGCTTCCAGGGTGTATCAGAGAGCTAAAATAGTACTTCGGGATGATGAAAAAAAGTGTACAAGGAGTATGCTTTTGATAAAGCATTGCAATATCTAAAAGCTGTAATGAAAGATCGTGGTGTAACCGCTGTTGATTTAAGCTCGGATATGGACACGTTTCTGGATCAGGTAGAGTTTCAATGGAATAAACATATTTTGCTTTATGTAAACATAATGACGGTTGCTCTACTAAAAGAAGTTACTGTTAGAGAATCGCTACCCGACCCGGCAAAAACTTAATTATAAGCCACATTTATGACAATTTTCATTAAAGGACTGCTCGACCCGTACAATATATTGTGGTTCGTAATATTTATTGGATTTGTTTTCTATTTATTCAAAAAAAGAACATTAGCCCGCGGATTATTTATCGCATCGGGTATATGGTTTCTTGTTATCAGTACTCCTCCTGTACCCACACTGGTTCTGGATTCTTTGGAACGACAATATGAACCGGTGTTTGTAGATCGGCTTGCAGAACCTGAAGCGTCGTATGACATTATCGTTTTAGGAGGTGGGCACGGTTTTGATGACCGCTTACCGGCAAATTCATTGCTTTCATCAAATGCACTCGGCAGACTCAATGAGGGAATTCGTCTTCTCAATCAGTTGCCCAACAGCAGATTGATCCTATCAGGTTATTCATCCAGCGGTAGAACAACACAGGCAGAGATGCTTAAAAATACAGCGTTATTGCTTGGGGTTGAGGAAGACAGAATCATGATACAAACCGAACCCGGAAATACTTTAGAGGAGGCCAGGGTATATGCAGAGCTATATGCAGGAGAGCAGCCGGTTATTCTTGTGACAAGCGCAGTGCATATGCCGAGGAGCGTAATGTTATTTGAGCGTGTCGGCATCAGAGTGGTTCCATCTCCCGCGAATTATCAGTTGAAAGGTAGTTGGAGATTTGTAAGATTCGGATGGCCTGCAATGGATTATATTGGTAAGCTCAGAGCGGGAATCCATGAATATGCTGCTATACTAAAATATAAAATAGTTTAGTTTGGTTGCAGAGAGTTCTCCCCATGAACGCTTTGCATTTACAGGTTTAGTGGCGGTCCTAGCAAAGATGGTGACTCGGCAGTCCCGCTACTCGGAGTGATTCCCACAAAGTAAAATTTTACCGAGAGCTTCGTTATATAAAAAAGGCGAGGTCAGAGCAGTTCAAGTACCCATCCGTCGCTTTACTCCCTACGTCTTCCCCCAGAAGCCCTTATATAGCAGTGCCTTGCTCTTTACAAAACGTATATAGGAGCCTGTCGGTTTAGGCCCGATTGTAAAGTAAAAAATATCCGAATGGCTCAATGATTAGTCCGCTTTTCCAAATGGATTGAAGATTTATCTTTTTTCATTTTCAGATGATTTAGAATTACCCGGATTTATTCTCCCGACAACACATGCATTCGCTTCAGCTTATATGAGCATTGTAACAGTTTCCATAAACCTACCTTCTCAAGTTCCCTGAGAAGGAATCGGACGGAATCCCATGACGTGCGATGATAACAAGGGCCAGTTTCTACCGTAGATTTGGGCCTTGCGTAGAAGCCCATACTTTCCAGTGTTAAGTCGTCATTGAATAGCCTCGACCGGAAAGGGATCATCAAGCCGCGGATCTGCATTGGCAAGCCGCTGCTTCCAATCGGGATGGTGGTTTTGGCGCCCCTTTTCAGTGTTTGGGGGTGCTTGTGTGCAGGTGGTATCTTCTACGTAGGTTTGGCTAAAAATGTCGCTGTCAGCTGCAATTTGCTGAAGAGTTCTCAGCTCGTCAGTCAACGATTTCTGGGCGTCCAAAGCGTGTATTAAGCCAATATTTGTAACTAGCACCCTTACAGAATTGTCTGCCAAGGATCATATAATAAATCTCCATACCCACACTGTTCTGCACGTAGCAGGACCATTACAGTTTATTGGAGCGGGTGAGCACGATTATGGATTTTGAATCCGTAAATATGACCTTATCGCGGCCCCGGGTCAGAAGGTGATGGTGACCGGCTCGGTGCTTTCTATGGATGCCCGATCAGTTAAACGAATTAGCAGACATAGCGGCCTGTAGATTCGATTTAAAATACAATTTAGCTCTCTTGAGGTAAAGCACCTGGCAAATGTCCGCCTTCTATCGGTTTGATGGGTCCCCAAGATGGTGCAATGTATTGAAAAAATTACTTCTGTGATCAATACAAACCGAAATAAAGATCAATAAAATAATGACGTAAATTAATTCTAAGTCCGACAGGTTCTGAGGTTAGCCCATTGAAATAGTTAAAGCAAAAAATATAGAGATATGGTTGCACCCATATTCTGCGGTTTAAATGAAAAATTGGATGCATTGCCACTATCAATCACCGATAGCATTAATCGGGCTTCAAGCCCCATTCTGCTCGTGCTTCCATTCTCAATACCCACTCCCAGCATAAATCCTGCATCAAAGTCTAAATATTGCTCTTTGACATTATTGGAAAAATTTCCGGAAAAATTAATTCCTACGGGTGCCCCGGTATTTGTCCCTGAAAATTGTGCATCTAAAAGATAATTTCCATACACTCCGCCGGTGAGATGATACGTTGTGTTTGTATACTGTCGGCCATAAACAACTCTTTCAGGCGGAGATGTCGTTAATTGGATTAAGAGAGGCAGCTGAATGTATAAAAGCTCAGTTTCACTTTCCGTTTGAAAATCAAATCCTCTCAGTGTAAAACCTTCCTCATACCTGGCCCCCATTGTAAATACGGAAGGCTCGAGCTGTAATCGAAAGTTATTACTCAAGCGCTGTCTATATATAAGACCCAGATTGAATCCAGATTTCATTTTTGGAGACAATTCCAGATCAATGTCACCAGAAACAAACCGAAAATTATTCAGGTGGCTTGTGAAATTAGGTCCGCCTTTGATTCCAATTCCTAAATCTTGGCCGTTTGCATTGAAACTAACAGAGAATAGGAGTAGGAGATTAGTGAAGATAAAAACTGTGATGAATCGAAATTTGCTCATTAAGGAATATTTGTCTTGTTTGTAAAATTTATCTCTATGATTGAGTATCAAATTCACATTTCTTTGATATCAATTGACTAACTAATAAAATCTTATGCAATTCTAAGGTAGCAATTACATAATTAATTATTAGTTTGAATTAGTTAATTTATTTAAAATGGTTGATAAAGGTTATATGCTGTCTGAAAGAAAACGAATCTACCTCTCTTCACCTCATATGGGTGGCGGAGAGCTCGATTTTATACACGATGCATTTGAAAAGAACTGGATTGCACCGCTTGGGTCGAACGTAAACGGGTTCGAGGAAGATCTTCAATCTTATACAGGGCGCAAACATGCCGCCGTCATCACATCAGGCACGGCCGGGATTCACCTGGCCCTGATTCTGTGCGGTGTGGAGGCGGGTGACGAGGTAATCTGCCAGTCGTTTACGTTTACCGCAACGGCCAACCCAATCCGCTACCAGGGTGCCAGCCCTGTGTTTGTGGATTCTGAACTGGAGACCTGGAATATGGATCCCGACCTGTTGGAAGAGGCGATCGTTAACCGGCTTACCATAGGGGATGAGGGGTCTGGATCAAAGCCTAAAGCGATTATTGCGGTCCACCTCTACGGGATGCCGGCAAAGATGGACCGGATCCTTGAGATTGGCAAGAAGTACGATATTCCTGTCATAGAGGATTCTGCCGAAGCGCTTGGTTCCTCCATTGATGGGCGAATGTGCGGTACGTTCGGCAAGTACTCTGTACTCTCTTTTAACGGTAATAAAATTATTACAACATCGGGTGGAGGGGCGCTGCTCGGTGATGATGAAGAACTGATCTCAAAAGCCCGTTTCCTTGCAACACAGGCGCGGGATGATGCGCCGCACTACCAGCACTCTGAGCTTGGGTACAACTATCGGATGAGCAACATTGTGGCTGGAATTGGCCGCGGTCAGATGAAGGTTCTGGACGACCACGTCCAGCTCCGAAGGGAGAACCACAGCTTCTATTTTGACCGTCTTGGAAAAACATGGCTGTCAGATTTTGGCCGTTTTTTACCTAATAAAGTAACAACGGACCTCCCTAAAGCATCTCCCAAAGGGGTTTACTTCCTGAAAGAACCGGAAGGATACAGAAGCAACCGATGGCTCACCACTATATTGGTAAATCCAGAAGAAACAGGCGGGGTGACCCGAGAGGATATCCGTATTGAGCTTGAGAAAGAAAACATAGAGTGTCGCCCGCTCTGGAAGCCAATGCATCTGCAGCCGCTATACAAGTCAGCTCCATATTACAGTCACTCCCTGGCTGCAAAATCCGTGTCATCTCACAGCTTTAACGGTGTGAACTCAAACCATGAAAGCGAGGAGAAAGGGCCAAGTGTTTGCGATCTGCTTTTTAAGTACGGACTTTGTCTACCTTCCGGCAGCAACATGACAGATGAAGATCGTGAGCGAACAGTGAAGGCGATTGAAGGAGTGTTGGGTATAATCTGATCTACGGGGTTTGAAAAAGAACGATTAACATAACTGGGAGTTGACGTTTTCTCAATAAGCAACTCTTAAAATAAAGTCGGCAGAATGTGTAAGTAATATTCGGGTTAATACTCGTTAATCCATATGCGTTAAAAGCACAGTCTGTTAACTGCCGAAACCGTCTTTAAACTGTTTGAGACGGTAATTTTGGTAGCGGGTTTGGGGTCATGATTATAATATTGTAACCCAAACTTGGATGATAATTGAATATCTTATCTAGTGTATAATAAAAATACTTTTAAAAAAATATGAATTTAAATCATTTGTTGATTTAATGAAGTGTTGATTATTCCCGAGAGAATTGACAAAATGTTATAAAATGAGCGGAATAATTATGCACTATTCTATTGTTAAGAAAAGCGAGGAATAAATGGAAGTCGAATCGTATAAAGTCCGATATAAATATGTAAATAGGTTTACAAGAGGCCTGTTTTTTCTCGCGGGAGACACCCTCGCGCTGTTATTTTCTACGGTTATTGCATATTTAATAATCTCCCCGTTTTCTTCAACAATGCGTCCCATGCCTGTGGAGTATACGG
>LKNA01000199.1 GCA_001564065.1 Chitinophagaceae bacterium T5-Br10_B2g13 | reverse complement strand
TATTTGTTATTCTTGAAACGATTTGATTTCGACAACCGGAGAGATGGCTGAGTGGTCGAAAGCGCTCCCCTGCTAAGGGAGTATACCCTCAACGGGGTATCGAGGGTTCGAATCCCTCTCTCTCCGCAAATAGGCAAGTTAGCATTCGTTAACTTGCCTTTTTTTATGCCTGAGAGGGGTTTTGGTTCGTCATCATTAGTCATCTGTACCCGTGTCGAGGGTACAGTCAGAGGTACAGTTGTTTCTCAAGGGTACAATGATTGTTTCTCACGGGTACAACTCTTAAAATGACACATGAAAACATTACATACCTCTTATTACCTTAAGACATTCCGTCCGCGCAAGGATGGTACTGCGCCGCTCGTTGTCCGCGTCACCATCAATGGACAGAGAGCAGAGATACCCACAGGAGTAGGCCTACTCCCAAGTCGTTGGGATGAAGTTAAGCAAAGAGCGAAGGGATCGTCAGCTGAGTCAACTCGAGCCAACGCTACTATTAACGCTTACCAGTCAAAGATTGTCAGTCTATTTAACCAGGATCTCACCAATGGCGATCCTTCATCACAAAGGATTAAGGATGCACTGACCGGATCTAAAGAAAAGAAATCTGGCGTTCTTTTACGTTTTCAGGAGCACAATGATCAGTTCCAAAAGAGGGTGGATGCCGATGATGCAGCGCAGGGTACTTCCACAAAGTATAAGACCGTCCGGCGTCACTTCAGTAAGTTCCTTAACGGGAGCGACATCGATATAACGAAGGTGGACGGCGTCATGCTAAATGACTTCCATCACTTCCTAATTACTGAGCAGGGGATAGCACACAACACAACCGTGAGGTACGTCCGTGCACTCCAGAAGGTACTGAAGATTGCACACCGGAAAGGGGAGATTGTAAGAGACCCGTCCGTTCAGTACACCCAGAAGATTAAAAAGAAGGATCCGGTGGTACTCAACCAGGACGAGCTTGACAGAATCATGAAAGCCGAAATTACTAATGACTCCCTCGACAGGATCAGGGACTTCTTTGTATTCTCGTGCTACACCGGCCTGGCATACATCGATATTCACAACCTTGATCTTAATGACATCGGTGAACTTAATGGAAAAAAGTGGATCTTTAAGAAGCGTAAGAAAACAGACGTGACGTCCAAGATTCCGCTACTCAAGCCAGCTCAGGAGATTATCATTAAGTACGATAAGCTCCGTAGAAAGGTGGATGGCAACCGAGTCTTCCCTGTGCCATCCAATCAGAAAGTCAACGAGTATCTCAAGGTCATTAAGGCCATAGCAAAGATCTCGAAAAAGCTCACGTTCCATTCGGCAAGGCACACATTTGCTACAACGGTCTGTCTGGCAAATGATGTGGACCTGAAGAGCGTGTCCACAATGCTTGGACACAGCAGTATTAAACAGACTGAGCACTACGCCCGGATGATTAATAAAAAGCTTAGTTCAGATATGGATCGCCTCGACAGTGTTCTCATAGAGAAGTCTATTGCTTCCCAAAAAGGCCAAGACAACGCTTAAGATTAAAGCTAAACCTTTGCCAGCTGATTGGGTCACAAAGGTTTCTGGAACTACGACTTCTTAAAGAACTTAGAGTAACAGGTGAAGCAATCTGACAATCTCAAGGTTGCTCCCTAAAGCACCAACACAAGCAATTGGTAGGTAGCCTTGACTCAGGTATTATTAGGAGTACTGGGAGGATTATACAAGTGCAGCTCACTGGAGAGGACGTGGTATTAAAAACGATTACCGAAAGGAATTAGAGCATGTAGCCATCCAGAAGATCGACTTCTAATTCATAAAGACCGACGTCGGACATACCGTACATTCAAAAGGTAGCTTAAAGAATATTTATCGTAAAGTGATGAGAAGCATATTCATTCTCCTCGAAATACCTTTTATGAATTGTAAAGGTGTGTTACCAATCTATTCCGTCCAATGTTGGATTAGTCATTCTGATATTCAAAAGACTCTTAAATACCGTTTTTTTAATTGTCGATGCCGAGAAAGCTTATCATAGTCTTTTGACTAGAATTCTAGGCAGTACATTTATCCAATCGCCACTGGGAAAAAGAATACGTTATTTTAGTAAGTGCATAACATCGAATATAGCAGTACTATACTTTCAAAAATTAACTGAAAGTTATGTCATCTGATGTACAACCAAAGTTTAAAATAATAGCTCCTGAGAAAGCTATTCTGTCTTCTCAGTTTAAATATAAACGCATTTTTAATGGACCTCATCAAGGGAAAATATTTTACTATTGGAGTTCCAGAAATGATGCTGAGTTAAGTGCTGATTTTTCTACGTTCAATAGCTTTTCTATTACAGAGCCAATTATTAATTCAGCAAGAAGTGATTATGCAAATGAGTTTTATGCCATCCATCATCACGACAGCTTTTCTCTAATATTTCAATCTCCAGAAAACACCGGCTATATAAAACCATTCTACTCATTTATAAAAAATGAATTTAATCCAGCTTCTGATTCATTAGAATGCTATTCAGACATGTTGGCCTTATTTAATTTAGATAACGATTATACCATTAAGCCAGATAAGCTAAATCAGATTTGCTCCTATAGAGACAATCTTGTAACTCAGCTAAACCGGCAAGCAGACAATATAAATCAGATAAATGAACTTCTTATTTCAGTGCTGAAATTTTTGGATTATCAAATTAGCCTTAAATCATCTAGTTCAGTTTTAAAGAATTCGATCAGTAAATTATTTAATTATTACATATTAGGTGGCAAGAAGTTGGACTCTTTAGACTTGGATTTCTTAGATGCTAATGACACAGCAGACAAGTCATATGAACATGCACTCCAGACTAGTAAAAACGGTTTGTGCTATTTACTCTCATTTAGAGATCCAACTATTGAGGCAGCAGTCGATTTAGTTAAGGTTTTACATCCATTAGAAATTGTGATAGAGAAGGCCATTAAAGAAGAACGAATTTTTACTCCTAAAGAATATCGATTATTGTCTATGCCAATTCCTCTTGATGTAGCAAATAAAATGCGGGCTAATGCTACAAATAATCCGAAAAAACTGGAAACTATTGTAATGTCAATGGAGGTTGTTAAAAAATTTATCATCGAAGAAGAATGTCATTCATTGATAGGCCGTGTTAGCTCTTTAATAACTAAAATTCAAATTGAAGTTTTATCAGGGGATGAGAAAGCCAGTAAGAATGCTGTTAGGAATTGGGTGGTGAAATATGCCACAGCAGCGAACATACCTTATTCCCAAAAAGAGGAAAACAATAAACAATAACCATTTCGCGCGCAAGCAACACAGTTATCCAGTTATTCCAGTCTTAATTCCAGTTATATAGTGTGTTGTTTTGCACTTTTGTGTGTGTGTAGATTTTAGATGAACCTTAACATTTAAAATCA
The DNA here is from genome assembly GCA_001564065.1 of Chitinophagaceae bacterium T5-Br10_B2g13. Lineage (GTDB taxonomy): Bacteria > Bacteroidota > Rhodothermia > Balneolales > Balneolaceae > Rhodohalobacter. The sequence goes on along the minus strand of LKNA01000199.1, from coordinate 3,175 downwards.
AACATAAATGCACACGTACATATCCAGTAAAGAGGAGTTGATAAAAGTCATTCAGGATTCTGTAAATAGATCTTTGATGAATCTCTTGCCAGCTGCTATAAAAAAAGGACTTCGAAAGAAGTGGCTTACCACAAATGACGTAATGTGTCTCTTGCAATGTTCGAGAAGACATGTTCAACATCTAAGGGATTCTGCCCAGATACCATATTCACAGAATAATCAAAGCATACGATATGATATTGATGAAATCGATAGATATATGGCTAGTATCAGAGTGGACCCTAATGGCAAGCCAGATGGTACTACTCCTTTCTAATAAACCTCTCTATTAAATCAAAAGATATCCTTTTAAGGATGCATCTTTAAAAACCAAAAACTTCAAAATATAACTCAATTGAAAAAAGTAATAAATATTTCAAACTTCAAATTTCCATATCAACCAAGCCTATTAAATCCAAAAGAAGTCAAACTCGTTATAGAAAAATTGGATATCAATGTAAAAGGTCAAAAAGTTAATCAAAAAGGATATGTGAAGATCTGTAATCCATTTAAAATGGAATCAAAACAATCGTTTAGTATTAATGTCAATAAAGGAAACTTCATTGATTTTGATGATCAAAGTATTAAAGGCGACATAGTTCAACTTGTTCAACTTGCAAGAAACTACAGTAGGGAAAGGGCAGAAGTTTGGATTGCAAATATGTTGAAATGCGATACAAAAGGGTTCAAGCTTTACAAGTATATGCTTTCCAAAAGACTGAAAATGCAAAATGAATTCAATCAAACTTTAAATAAATAATAATATGCAGTCAAAAAAACGATTTACAGAAATAAATGTTTGGGAAACAAACTGGTTTACCAAATTAAATCCAACCCAAAAATTATTTTGGTTATACATAAATCAACGTTGTGATAATATTGGAATTTGGGAGTTGAATTTGAAGTTAGTAGCCTTCCATCTAGAATTAGAAGGTGAAGTTGATCAGTTTGCTTATGACTTCTTACAAACTATAAATGATGATATGGAACGAATTATCGTATTAGATACGAATAAATGGTTTGTTCTTGGATTTGTAAAATTTCAATTTGTAAAGGATAAGCCACTCAATCCACGAAATCCAGCTCACAAAAGCTATCTAAAACAGATAACTGATTCTGGATTATATACCTGGTTTGTTACTAACCAACCTGAAGTATTATCTGATGAAGAGTCCCCTCAAAGAGCCTTCCAAGAGGAGGTGAAGAGGAATAAAGATAAAGATAAAGGTAAAGGTAAAGAAGTAGATAAGGTTAAAGAAAAAGATGTAGATGTATTTATGGAAAAGAAAAAAGAAGAAGAACTAGATTACGATCCGTTTGAGGGAATAAGTGGTTTCAATGAAACGGTTAAAAGGCTAGTGACTCTAAATCCATTCTTCGATGAAGCACATCTCATTAAAGACTTGGAAAGGTGTGCAAGTATTGTTGATAAATATATAGATTATGGTTGGGATCTTAATTCACTTGAAACAGTGTTAAGAAAATTCATAAAGTGCTATTCAAATGAATCCCTTGAAAATATACTGTATGATTTTGACGCTAATTTCAGAGACAAACCTGTTATAGAAACTAATCGGAATTAACTGATTATTACATAGGGTTAATGATTAAGAAATGAGTCTTTGAATTTGCGGCGCATTTAAAGATAGTTCTTAGTCGATAACGTCAATTAATCTAAGTTCATTAATTATATAATAGCGCCTTCTTTGGAGGGCGCTATTAATTTCGGCTTTTCAGTAAAATTTTTTCAACCCCATATGTGTCCTGCATTTTTATCAGGGACAGACTGCAAGCTGCCACACGGGGGCATATAGGAACCCGGTCTAAGTTAAGGGACTCCTAAAAAGGGACCCGTCAATTCAGTGTGGACTATGATTTGATGGGTGGCAAGCTATAATTTAGGAAGTGCATTTCAAGCTCATAGACGATGATTTTTTTGTCGTAGAATAGCCATTATGTAAAGCTGACCAAATATTCGACTTTATTTACTTAACAACATTATTAGAGTTAAATAGATAATGCTTTATAACCCTGTTTACTTAATACATTCGGTATTGTACCCCTCGGATAAGTGCTGGAAAGGCCATTACAGTGTTTCCTAACTTATTTAGGTTCGACCAGTTTACTTTTCTTGTCTTCAGAGGCATGCATAATACAATTATCAAAGTATACCTTAACACAAAATCCTCTCAAATGTAATTGATTCAAAATGCACAGTGCTGCCAAAACTAGGCATCTTAACATTTAGAGGGGTTACGGCATACTGACTGGTGGGAATCTTAATAATCGACCATTTAACAACAGGTCTTGCCGCCCCAAATACCATAGTAATTTCATGTAACCTGCATACAACAGAGGGGGGCAGAATGCCTTTTTGTTAATACTGCTACCTAACATGATCTAACAATTCGATGCAGGCTAAGGCTTAGTGAAATACTACTTTGAATGATTTAAAATCTCTTGCATTCTGCTTCTTAAATTCCCTTCCAATTCCTCAAAAAGGTCATGAATCTTATTTCCTTTCATTGGCCCATTATCCATCAACTCCCGATTAATCACAGGCAGCTGCCAGGCTGTAACCTTCACATCCACCTGATCGGCAAACTCATCGCGGATTGTAAAACCGGCTGCTTCGTTCTGATAGTTCTGTATGGTATCGGGGTAGAGAAGGGCAACCTCATCAATCCTGTAGCGAACTGCATAGGCCAGAACCTGGTAGAGATCTGACTGTGAGATTCCTTTTTTCGGGTCTTCGGGATCATCGTAAACCATTTTATATTTGGTATCCGCGATGATCTGTTTGTTATCAGTCTTCAAAATAAGGTCTGGGCGAAGTGAAAACGTCTTGTCCTCATCCAGGTGTTTAGATCCGGCTTGGGACGTTGCCTTTACGCCATCCACTTCCTTTTCTATAAACCCATAGATGAAATCCTCAAACAGATACTCCATCGGCAGCAGGAAAGCAAAGAGCTTCAGGTCGTTTTTGTAATCGAAGGAAACTGCGTGGTCCAGAAATAGCTGACAGTAATCCCTCACGGTTTCAAACTCGGCAAATGCGGGATTGAACTGGATAGCAGCACACTCTTTTGCAGTGGCGGGAGTGTCGGTAACCTCATCCAGGGTGAAGAGGATTTCT
>LKNA01000198.1 GCA_001564065.1 Chitinophagaceae bacterium T5-Br10_B2g13 | reverse complement strand
GGTGGTCTCCTTCTTGAATTGTAAGCTCTCAACTTTGCCCCACTTATTCATTTTATCGGTTTATCAGTTTGTCCGTTTCTCTGTTTATCCGTTATTCCGTTTATCGGTTTATATGCTTATCCCCCCGGTCACACCGACCCGGAAAACACCGCACGATATACCTGGCTGGTGGAGGTTGAGTTTAGGTTGTAGGTGGGAGCGGTAGTGAAGTGGGTAGTAAGCTTGAAAAAATGCTATCATGAAATATGCAGATTACAATTCTGCTAACGGAAAGCATTTTAATTCAATATAATAGAGGCATAGAGTATTATCATGTGTTTTTTTGAATTGGTTGTAATAAATAATTTTCTTAAATAGACAACTTATCATATTTATCTAGAGAATTTTTTCCTTCAATATGCATAAAATAAGTTTTGATGAACTTAACATTGAACAAGTTAGAAAGTATGCCGCGGATCGTCGGCACAAACCTTTAGAACTTTACAGAACGTTCCTCCCTTACTCTAGCAAATTTTGCTTAAAACTTGGGTATTTTAGTACAAATGCCATATTTCCTATCGCAACAAGTATAGCTTCCTTTATTGCAGGTGGTGGAAAAATGGAAGTAGTCATAAATCATATTCTGCGTAAAGAAGACAAAGATTTACTTGTTGATGATAGTATTGAAAATGAATTATTAATTAAATCAGCTATTAGAGATGAAAGAGAGCTAGCTGAATTAATTAAGATTGGAAGTGAACATTTCTTTAGTTGCTTAAAATATTTAAAAATAAACGGGCAACTAAAAATTCAACCCGTTAAAACTAAGGATGGGGAAATGTCACACTACAAGGAAGGAATATTTATTGATTCAGAGGGTAATAAAGTTTCCTTTAACGGTAGCTGCAATTTCACTTATAAAGGTTTAGTAGAAAATGGAGAATCTATCTCAGCACTTTATTCGTGGGGAAATGGAAGTTCTGAAGATATAGTTGATGAAGATTATGAGATCTTTCAAAACATTATAAATAAAAAGCATTATGGGTACCAATATTTAGACGTATCTGAAATTGAAGCAATAGTAGATAACGCCAGAGATAAAGACGAAGAAGAATTAATACAAGATGAGAGTGACATCATTGAAAGATTTAAAAACCAATCAAATACGAAGTATTACAACAATTATGTAAGTGAGGATACAAGTATTTTTGAGTATAAACCTTCATCTAAAAACGATGTGCCAAGATTTCCTTTTCATAAGCCACGTGAATATCAAATAGAGGCATATAATGCATGGGTGGCTAACAATTGTTCTGGTATATTTGCTATGGCAACGGGAACAGGGAAGACTGTGACTGCACTCAACTGTTTATTGAATGAATACAAAAAAACAAGAATTTATAGAGCAGTTATTACAGTCCCAACAATTGCGTTGGTTGAGCAATGGAAAAATGAATGTTTAAAGTTCAATTTCAAAAATATAATTACAGTCAGTTCAAAAAGTAATTGGGATGATAATCTTGCTTTTTTCAATACAGCATCAAAACTGATTGATACTTCATATATTGTCATAGTTACATACGCTTCATTGCCAAGGCAAAAATTTCAAAGCTACTTTACTCAATTGCCTAATGATACTTTGTTTATTGCTGATGAGACACACAACTTAGGTTCTAAAAGTATATCAAAGCTGTTGCAAGATATTCACTTAAAAAAAAGAATTGGTTTATCTGCGACACCTTCTAGAAAATTCGATGAAACTGGTAACAAATCAATCCAAGAATTCTTTAATGACGAACCACCTTATATAGTATCCTTTTCAATGAAAGAAGCTTTAGAAAGAGGGGTCTTGTGTAAGTATAAGTACTATCCACATATTGTAGAGCTTACTGATCAAGAGATGAAAAAGTACAAGGAGCTTTCCCTTCAGTTATTAAGAATGGGTTTATTTGATAAAGAAACGGGTAGCTTTAGAAGTACTCCTGAAATTGAGAGAAAATTAATAGAGAGAAAGCGGATCATTCACAAAGCGACTAACAAATTACATGCTTTTAAAGGTATTCTAAAAAATGAGTTTAAAAAGAAAAATAACTTGAAATACACTTTGATATACGTCCCGGAAGGTGTTGAAGTAAGTTTTGAGAATAGGGATTACAGTGTCCAGACACAGGAAGAAAATCGGTTGATAAACAAATACACGAAAGCCGTTAGCAAAACTGACGATACAATAATGGTTAAACAGTTCACGGCAAATTCCAATAACCGTGATGAAATGCTAAATAGTTTTGAAGATGGTACAGTACACGTTTTAACTTCGATGAAGTGCTTGGATGAGGGAGTTGATGTTCCACGTTCTGAATTAGCAATCTTTTGTGCTAGCACAGGGAATCCAAGACAGTTTATTCAAAGACGCGGAAGAGTATTGCGGTTGCATGATGATAAAACCCACGCTACAATACATGATTTAGTTGTTGTTCCAGAAATTGCAGATAAAAACACTTTTGAAATGGAAAAAGGATTAGTAAAAAAAGAACTAGAACGTGTAGTTGACTTTGCAAATTTGGCAATGAACAAAATGGAAACTTATGAGACATTTAAAGACATTTTAGACTACTACAATCTCAATTTAAACGATTTGTAAAATCTATTCATATGGCTAGAAAAGACGAAATTTTTAAAAATTTCATATCTCATGAATTACTTAAAAGTAAGTATGAGCTAAACATGGATGACGTACCCAATACTATAAGAGAAGCACTGAGCTCTGACGAGCCAATAATTAAGGCAATTGCTCTGATAGTAGAAGGATCAGATGGTTTGAAACCAGTCACTGATAAAGTACTTAGAAATCAAGTCACTCAATTTTTAAACGAACATTATGGTAATTAAAAAAATACAAATAGAGAATTATCTATGTTATTTCGGTAGTAATACATTTGAATTATCAGAAGGCTTAAATATAATACTCGGAGAAAACGGTGAAGGTAAGACTAAGTTTTTTGAGGCTGTAGATTGGTTGTTTAACGGAGATGATAGCGAGCTAGAAATGCTGGTTTCTGCAAAGAAACTTGATGAAACAGATATTGGAGATAGTTTTCGTGTCAGAGTTTCAATCACCGTTGAGCAATATGAAGAAAAAAGTATAATCTCAAGATCATTTCTAGCAAAAAAAGAAGGGCTAAGTGAATGTTCTGTATCAAATTTTATGATAGAAGGAATTGATGAAAATAATAAAGGGGAAAGAACACAGGTTGACGGGGAAAGGCTTTTGGATAGAATTTTTCCATTTCAAATTAGAAAATACTCAATGTTTAAAGGTGAGGAAGAATTAAACATCTTTAAAAATGATGAGGCATTGACAAATCTTATTAACCTGTTTTCAGATGCAAAACATTACGATAAATATACAGAAAAAGGTACTTTTCTAAGAGAGAAAGCAGAAAAAGCAGTAGAAAAATCATCAAAACTAGATAAAAAAAATCAAAAGCGTTACAACAAACTTAATGAAGAGATTAATAGACTTGAACGGGAAAAGCATAAATATAAAGTACATCTAAAATCTACAGAGAGCGAAATTGAAAAGCTTGATGAAAATTTACAAGATGCAGAAAGACATGTTAGCAATGCGGACGCTTTGCAGACACTTAATAAGCGAATTAAAAATATTGAAGAAAAAATTATAAAACTGAATGTGAGTATAGACGAAAACTATACTACTTCTTTATTCGATGAAAATTGGATATTAGTGAACTTTGAGCCAATTCATAGAGAATTCGCCGAAAAAGTTTCTGCCCACAGTAAGAAAAGAAGAGAATTGCAGTCTGAGTTTGATAAGCAAAAGGGTATTAAACAAGGTGAAAAAAAAGCAAAATCAGAGCTATTAAACAATGCTGTGCCACTACCAGTAGGTGTTCCTTCCAAACCCCATATGGAGGAGATGTTAGCTGATAAAACTTGTAAAGTTTGTGGAAGGTACGCAAAGCCTGATGGTACAGAAGATGAAGTCAAGGCTTACAACTTTATGTTGAATAAACTTAAGACATACTTAGAAAATCAAACTGTCGACGAAAATGATGTAGAAAATGATCAGGTATTATTTAAATATAATTACATAAATAGGCTAGAAAACCTAAGCATAAGTCACGAAGACAATCTGAAAAATCTTAGATCAATTAGAAAAAGAATCAAAGAACTTTTTGAGTTTAATAATAATCGAAACAATGAATTAGAAGATCTAAATCAAAAACTGGAAAAAGAAAAATCGGAAAAAGAGAAATTAATAGGTAATTCAAGTCTTGGGGCTGAAAAGTTATCTGATGTACTAAAAAATTATAATGCATGGCAAAGAGATCTTAAAACACGAAATGATGAGCAAATTGAATATCAAAGAAAATTTGATATGTACGATTCTGATATAAAAGAAAAGAAAAAAGAGAAAGAAAAAATTGACATGGATTCAGCTCAATCTTTTCTAATTAAAACAAGAAATATTCTAAGGGATATTGAAAAAATCTTCTCTGATACTAAAGAAGAGAAGTTTGATGAGTTTATTGAGAAACTACAGAAGAAGTCAAACACCTTTTTTAAAACTATCAACATTGACGCATTTACAGGTACAATAGTTTTTTTAAGGCCCAACAAAAAAAGTAGCAAAAATATAGAAGTAGAATTGCAAGAAGGTGGTAGAACGTTCTATAAGCCTAATAAATCATTGTCAACATCTATGCATATTTCAATTTTATTTGCAATATCTGAACTAGCGAAAGAAATCCGGCAAGAAAACTTCCCAATGATTTTTGATGCTCCAACCTCATCATTTGGAGAAAACAAAACGGCACAATTTCTAAATCTCATCTATGATACAGATAATCAAAAGGTTCTTTTGATAAAAGACTTCCTTAATACGGATAAAAAAACTAAGACGCTTTCCATTAAAAATGAATTTGAAAATATACAAAGAGACAAAGCATTTTGGGTCAAGTTAGAAAGGCCTTTCGACCCTAATAATTTGAAAACCATTAATTCACAAGTAATTACATTATAGACATGAAAAGTTTATTTGATAAATGGAAGACTAGAATTCCAAAGTATAGCGAGGTTCACAAGGACTTATTTAATTCGCTGTCTCAAAAGTTTGGTGCGGAAGGTGAAAAAAAAATTGACCTTGGAAAGCATTTTAGTACGAATTATGAATTATATATTTATGCATTTTTCCTAGGATTATACAACAATGAGTTTGAACCAATTTCTGAGGGACAAAAGAAAACTGATTTTAGTCACCATATTCAGCATTGGGGAAGTAAAACAACAGTATCTATACGGAAAGACTTTACTAATTTACAAGAAAATATATTTATAGCATTATTAGCAAAAACTGATATTGACTTAGTTGCACTTGAAAAAGGAGAGTTAAAAGAGAATGAAGCCGTTAAAATGTTAATTAAGACAATGGAATCATATACCAACGGTGGCTTAATCCTTATCAAAGAGAGGTGGGAAGACAATCCTAATTACTTTTTACAGCCTACTTCATTTTTAAATATGATTTTAGAAACTGAAAAAGAAATTGAGGAGCATTCTAATGATGGAGAAGCATAGGGTGCTAAATAAAACAAACCGTACATCCCGCGTAATCTTCATCCTCTTTATCGAAATACTCTCCTTTTTCCTCTTCATCAAGGAGGTTATTTAATAGAGTTTTAGACTTTTTACCATTGCCGTTTTGTTTCTTTTTTAAGTGTTGTCGTTTTATTTCGTCTCTTCGTTCAGGTTCAGCTAATTCAAGAAGGGATTCATTCTCCATCCAGGTAAATCCTTCTTTCTCATACTTTACTGCCTGATCAAATTTTTCTCTGTTGTTTTCATACAGCCATACCCACTCAATTTTTTGCTGATAAAAACAGAAGAAGCAGCCAGACCGGGTACGTGAATATGTCCCCGTTTTCCCGTCTACCTCGTACTCAATTTTTTTATAATACTCTGGAACACCCACGGTTCTTTCCAGCATATCAAATACTTGGTCACGAACAATGACCTGCTCGTCTGGCATCAGATGACTTTTATCTAACAGTGGGAAATCATCGAGTTTAGCTAAAGGGTAATCTGTCTTTTTTAAGAAGTGAAAAACTGCATAGTTGAATGCTGTTACATCCAGATCAATGAGTGTCTTTGTCTTTTTATTTAGATTATGTTCAACTGATATCGGCCGCTCTACCTCCTCCAGTATCCTATGCATGTTGTCCGGCTTAACTTTCTTCTCATAAATATCTTTCAGTTGGCCGATGTTGTGTTGGTCCAACACCAGTGATATTACATCAAAGCTCCAGATATTCTTTTTGAATGGGAAAATCGTCTGAACATTCTCTTGAGTAGACACGTATGCTTCACGATTTTCATCACCTCGAATAGCTACATAAGATATTGTGGGGTCGTTACCGATGTACTCTTCAAACGGTTTTAGCTTCAAATTTTTTGTACACCATCGGGCATATGAAGATGGAAGAAACCCATCATAATCTTTTAGATAGTAATCGAATGGTGAAATCTCTTCATTTTCATCGAAGTTTGGTTTAGCCATGCTATCGGTATCAATAGCCTTCAACCGTTTT
>LKNA01000197.1 GCA_001564065.1 Chitinophagaceae bacterium T5-Br10_B2g13 | reverse complement strand
CCGTCCTGCTCCAAAAGTTCAGTGATGGCGTTTTCAAGTTGAGCTTCAGTGAATTTCATGGTTAAAGAATTTTCTTATAAGCCTTTCCCTTCTCCGTAAGCCTATATTTCTGATGTTTACTTTTTGGTTTATCAGGAAGTGTATACTCAATGAGTTTAGCAGCGAAAGCCAGGTTTAAATAATCCTCGCGAAGATTTTTACGATCGGATAAGTCCAATGCTTCTAAAATTTCATCCCGACTCATGTCTCCTTCCAGCACCTTAATCAATTGATCAACATGGGGGGTATCATGAGGGGTAACTTGGGGGGTATCTCTGGAATAATCCATTTCAGGGGATGGAAAGGCCATTCGCAGGAAATTATCGGAGAACGTAAAACAGTCTCTGGAGTAGACATCCAGAATACGAGGTACGCCCGAGCCCAACTGTTCTACCAGACCGAGGTCTCCGGTAAGCTTTTGCTTGTATTCTATACGGTTGGTTTCAGGCATATATGTCAGTCCCAAAAATCTGTCGGCTTAATTGTCTTGTTTTCTGGCTCGTTTTCATCAGGAATTTTATCAATTTCTACAATTACTGGAATGTGAGCACTCAAGCCCGCAAGTATACATGTCCCAGTTGGCAAAATTGACAATGCCTCTGACGAAACTCTGTCTAAGTAAGAAATAGTTCTTTCTACTTTTTGAATGTCGAAGTTATTAATCAATCTGTGTAGAAAATAGTTGTGCAACTGTGAAATAATAGTATCTGATATATCTGACGGGCGCTGACTTGCAACCGTCAAAAAGACTCCAAACTTTCTTCCTTCTTTGATAATTTCCTCAAACGTCTCCAAACGATAATCTTTCCAGGTAGCACTTTCTCGTTCAGAATTATATGAAAGAATGTTGTGGGCTTCATCAATTATGATGTTTAAATACTTTGAACCATCTTCCCTGTTACGGATTTTATGATTATCGTAAATATGCTTTGAGACGACTAAGGGTATAAGCTTGCGGATATCGATATTAGTCTCATTTAAGTTGATAACTAATATGTTTTTACCTTGAAAATAATCGGGTGAATCAGCTTGAAAATTAAAAACTTTGTCAAGTTCATTTGTTTTACTTTTTAATTTGTTAATCGCTGGGCCAATATGTTCTTGCAAAGACTTATGATTGTACAGATCATTTATTAATTGTAGATATAAAAAGTGAATGATTTTCTGAATAGCATTATCGGGAAATTCATACTGATTAACCCTTCCATGTAGATTCAGTTGCTGAATTTCCATTTCAGTGATTTGATGACGATCAAGAGCGTTTTTTCTAAAGAAATAATTTAGAGTATTATGCCATTCAATTTCTTCATAAAGCTGATTTGTTCGAGATTCATAACTCTCTTCGTCTAACAATATCAATCCTAAGTAATCTAATAGCGAGTGCGCCCTATCTTTATGGGTTATACTTAATATGTCTTCTAGTTTATTTCGGAGTATCCCTCTGAAATAATCAATTGGATAGTCGGTGCTGGTGACTTTTTTGTATAGCTTTATCGTCCTTGTTATAAATGGCTTTTGAGTTTTTTCTGTGGCGTTTGCCAAGATTGAAAGTAGCTCGACATCAATCAAGGTAGACTCATTCAAGGGTAATTTTTCTTCATCAGAAATTTCATCTATTTGCTTTCGAGTTGACAAATTATAGACTGTTTTATTCTCTGTAATGCATTTTGCAGAAGAAAACTCGCCATTGAAATCAATAATCAGAAACTTGGAATTCTCTTTAAAACCATCATTCTCTTGAAATTTTTTAAATAACTTATTGTAAATACTGGCAAGAGTATATGATTTACCACTTCCTGTGTTTCCAAATATTCCTATATGACTAGCTAATAGGCTATTAATTCCTACCTCAACGGAACGACCTTTTTCACTTGCAAGATTTCCGATTTTCATTTTTAGGTCGGGTACACCTTTAATTTTCATAATAAAATTATGAACTTTATCTACTTCACTTTGAGTAAGTAGAAAGCATTCATTATCAAGAAGTGGTAGCTCTTTAATGCCCTGTTTAAAATTATTCCCCTCGAAATAGCCAAGCAGACTTATACTTAGTATTCTTTTAATTCTCTCTCTTTCGTGCTTGTATGGCTTTTGGCTATAGTTTTTGTCCTCAGTAATGTATTCGCCCTCTATTTTGCCAACCAGCTCCTTAAAGCCTTTACAGATTTTGATATAGCTTCCAACGGATACATTTTTAATTATTTCGCCATTGTAAAGAAGTACTGAGCTGTTCTTTGTTTTACTCACAAGAACTTCGACAGTTCTTCCTTTCACAGAAATGACTTTCCCAACATTTAAAATTGCATCAAGATTCAGCTGGCTCTTCATTTGCTCCATTTTGATCCCCCGTACTATTTACTACCTCATCTACTAATTGATCTACACTTTTACTGCTGCTGAGTTCATTAGCCAACTTTTTAAAATATTTTGAGTTTATAACATCTAAAGAATAATTCACAGGATTTTCATCACTACCATCCCAAATGAATTTAATATTTGGCTGTTCTCCTAAGAGGTGAAAAATCCTTTCTTTTGCAGCTTTATCAAAGGCGAATATTATGATTGTTAAGGTTGGATTTGCTTTTGCGACTCTCTTCGTAATTTCTCTAATATGTTCATCTTCAAATGAAAAACCCATAACAAATAGGACGGAATTCTCACGTTCTAAATGGTTGGAGTACATTCTTAATAGCTCGTAAAATGTTAAATCTCTTGTAGTAGTCTCAAACTTCTGTTTGGTTGGGTTAATCATCACAAGATTTTGAAAAGCCTCCAAATATTGATGATGTATATTATCTATTTCATATTCCTTTTCTATGACTTCCTGAATTAAGTTATATAATGATTTCGTTTTCCAGTCTTCACCCTCCGGATATTCAATTTCTACAATGTCATCCTCTTGAAGTTCAATCATAGACACTTCCTCTAAGGTTGATAAATTTTGATCATATATTATCTTCTCTCCATCCAAACACCAGTTAACACTCCCATGTAGTTTAAATAGATTAAACAGTGGTACTTCGGACTGATACTCAAAATGAGTACTTGTTTTTGTGATAGTATTATGAAAATTCTCAGTGCCAAATACTGGATTGATCCTTCCAAAAAACCCATCATTATATGCAAGATGATTTTGCTCTAAAGTCAATTCCAAGAAAATATCCATGTTTGAAGTAAACAAATTTGTCTGTTTACTTACCAGATTGCTCCTCCTTTTTGCAAGGATGGTTTGAATTGACTTGATCAGTTCACTGTAGTTATTAAAGGTTTCGTTAAGATTTTTATTTACCGCAGACTCTATGCTTAAATTTCCCTCAATGCATTTTTTTAAGTAGTGATACTTTATTGATGTTTCGATAATGATTTTAGATTCATCATCGATCAGATCATCATTAGCAAGTTGAGTTAACAGAACTTCAACATTATTGAGTGTTTTTAGAAACGGACGAGAAGCCCCAGACCCAATTAGAAAGTTTAAATGGCAACTTTCAACAATTTTTTTAAAACCTTCATAGTCCATAATACGAATGTTAGTTAGCTGTTTAAGTCAAAGTAAGTTTTTCACATTGAAGCTCAGACAACATATTTAAAGTCAAACCTTCTTTTGTTAAAAGTGAATCAAGTTCGTAGAGAGGAAAAGTTAATTTGTAGAATTCATTTAAGGTTACTGTATCAGGATAGGGTATGTGTAGTTCTTTTAGATCTTTTACAGTAATGTGCCCCAGTCCTGTAGTTTGCTTTCCCTTTGCCAACCTTATAAAAGTAGGTTTAAGCTCTTTAAGTGTGTTGACAACAAAAGTTCTGCTAATTTCTTCAATTAGTTCAATTTTAAATATGTGTTGATTTAACCAGGCTTCACCCCCAAACCATTTAAATAAATTAAGACTAGTTTCAGGATTTCCAGACCAAGAATAGAGTAATGATCCATTAAAAATTCTAAATTTGGATCTTTTTTTTATCTCAGTAAATCTTGTCTTTTCATTTATTCCTTTTTTTAGTTCTTCAATTTTAATTATCGGCAATCCAAAATCTCTTTTAGAGAACTCTTTACTCTTAAATGAAGCGCCATTAATAAACTCTGCAATATCATAAACAGGCTTTGCCTCCCAGCCCTTCGGAATCTCCTTATCCAACTCTTTATTATACACCATTTCACCACCGCAGGACTTGTAAGGTTTGCCTTCCAGTTCAGGCTTGCCAACGTTTTCTGCATATTCCTTTGAGATGGGAAACTCAAACTCCTCAAACCATTGACGGTAGATCGCTTTTGCCGTTTCCTCCAAATTTTGGTTGATCTGTTCATTCAGCTCAATCCGATCCACCACGGCATTGTATTCCGCAACAATCTCCCGCTGCTTTTCGATGGAGGGTACGGGGAGTTCCATTTCACAAAGTGATTCCCAGCTAAAACCCCCTCTTACACTATTATCTGTAGTAAACCAGGCATTTCTGTCAAATTCTGACCTTCGGCACCACATCATCAAGTATTCAGGATTTAATTGATTGTGATCTTCAATTTCAAACACAGTGTATGCCGGTGACACAATTACTTTAGTATCATCTTTTGACATGCTTATTGGTAATACTTCATCTCTGCCAACGTGCATCGGGTTATAAGCAAACTGCCACTGAGAAACCACCCTATACTTCGCCATATTTGAGCCAATAGTATTGGCTACAGATGGCATAAACTCTTTATGAATATTGATTCCTTTTAAGGTTTCGATTTCAGAGTTGTCATTACGGTTATTTACTTTCCGTATATATTTACCGAGAGGTTCAAAGTTTGATCTCATATCCAAGATCCTTAAAAATGTTTTGCAGTTCCCTTTTTGATTCTTCTTCTTTCTGAAGTAGTTCTGAGAATTCACTTTGGAGGCTGGTCATTTTTTCATCGAAATCAATAACCTCGTCTCTGTTAATAAACTCAATGTATTTGCTTGGAACGAGTGAGTAGTCTTTATCCCGAACTTCATCAATGTCTGCAGAATAAGTGAATTCTGCTTTGTTTTCATAATCACCTTCTTCCCGTTGCCAGCTATGAAAAGTCTGGGCTACATCCTGAATTTGGTCTTCTGGAAGTTGAATGTATTTCTTTTCAAATGGTTCACCCCATTTTCTTAAATCAACAAACAAAATTTCATCTTCCCGGTCCCGATATTTTACCGTTTCGTTCTGCCGCTTATCGGTGTATGATTTCTTATTGTTGTTCAATATCCACAACGTGACACTTATATCGGTTGTGTAGAACATTCTCATGGGTAATACTAAAATCGCCTCCACCAAACGATTCTCAATCAATTTCTTCCGGATCTCAAATTCATCACCACCCCCGGAAAGCGCTCCGTTAGCCAGAATAAAACCGGCCATGCCATTCTGTGAAAGCTTAGACACCATATTTAGTATCCAGGCATAGTTGGCATTACTGGTGGGAGGCACGGGATAGCCATCCCAGCGGGGATCATCCTTAAGTTCGTTGGCTGCTCTCCAGCTCTTCTGGTTAAATGGAGGATTGGCCATCACATAATCCGCTTTCAAATCCTGGTGCTGATCTTTGGCAAAGGTATCGGCCGGTTCGTCACCCAGGTTGGCCGAAATACCACGAATCGCCAGGTTCATTTTAGCCAGCTTATAAGTCGTTGAGGTGTATTCCTGTCCGTAGATGGAAACCTCTTTCTTGTTTCCGTTATGTGCTTCAATAAACTTAATGGATTGCACAAACATCCCGCCCGATCCACAAGCAGGGTCATAGATCACCCCTTTGTAAGGCTCAATCAACTCGGCAATTAGTTTTACAATGCTCTTCGGGGTATAGAACTCACCTTTGCCTTTCCCCTCCGCCAAGGCAAACTTGTTGAGGAAATACTCATACACTCGCCCCACAATATCGTTCTCTTCATCTTTCAGTGTATCGATGTTGTTAATAGTATCGATCAGTGCCGACAGCTTGCTCCCGTCCATATTCAGCCGTGAGAAATAGTTATCAGGCAGTGCACCCTTAAGAGCCGGATTGTTCTTTTCAACCGTATTCAGTGCCGTATCAATTTTCAGGGCAATATCATCCTGCTTTGCATTGTCCTTTATGAAACTCCACCTGGCTTTCTCAGGCAAAAAGAACACGTTGTCTTTATTATAAAACTCCTTCATCTCAATGAAGTCCTCTTTCCCCTCTTCTATCAACTTCTTTTTATGCTTCTGAAACTTATCGCTGGCAAATTTGAGGAAAATCAGGCTCAGTACTACATGCTTATACTCCGATGATTCAACCGTACCCCTTAATTTATTCGCCGAGTCCCACAGCGATTCTTCGATAGATTTATCGTTTTTCTTCTTAGAGCTTTTAGCCATTCGTGTGTTCTTTTTTGTAATTGGTGATGAATTCTTTGTACCACATCAAAACATCGATTAATGAATAGAATATGGCACTGAGTGTATAAATCGAACCATAATCTTTATTTCCGTGACTTCCGACATCACTTGTGACATTGTAAATGCTTTTACCTTGGCTACTCAAATATGCAGGTAAGACAGCACTTCTTTCATAATGAGAATTATAACCCTTCGCTT
>LKNA01000196.1 GCA_001564065.1 Chitinophagaceae bacterium T5-Br10_B2g13 | reverse complement strand
GGAATACTGACAAATACCGACCCCACGGATACAATTAAACCCTATTATACTTTTTTGCTGGAAAAAGGGGTGCTTCACAAAACCCCGGAATCCCTGGTTAAATTTTTGAATACTACTGATGTGGATAGTTGGTGGTCCGAACTGCAGCAAGAACCGGTTTATCAACAGTTCAGGAAAACCTATGCAGCAAACTGTGAACCAAAAAAACCAACTGAAGGCGCAAATGAGTAGAAAACATCAGGTCGAAAATACGATTGCGGTTGACCTTGATAACCGCTGGCTTAAGACATCTTCTGATGAGTACGAACTCTATCTAAAGAGCAGTAAGTACAGCTCTGATGTAATTGAATCGCTTGGTATTGGCAGGGGGATTAAAGAACAGTTAACCCTTGAAGCTTCTGCTGACGAACTGGAGGCACTTCTCGGCAGCAGAGAGTGGTCTCACCTCTCACTTGTGGCTGTTTCTGATCACAGGGTTGTATTAAAGTCAGATATTGTTCGCACTGCACCGCTCTTTTATCGTGTTAATGACGGGGAAATAACCGTAACCGATCACCTTTCACTAAAGCTTAACCTGGAAACAGACCCGGATGCAGTGGAAGAGTTTATGGCTACCGGTTACGTGTCAGCCTCAAAAACTATTTTCAAAGAGTACAGCGGTATGAGGCCGGGTGAAATTGTGACGATTAGCGGGAGTGTGAAGCAACACCGTTATTTCTACAATAAAACATTTGAGAACGCAAAAAAGGCAGAACCGGATGAGTTTAATAATCTTGGATCCCGGCTGGACTCCATCCTGTTAGAGGTCTTTTCTGAGATTACGAAAGCACTGCCTGAAGGCAGAAGAATTGTAGTGCCGTTAAGTGGCGGGCACGATTCAAGGCTGATCGTAAACTATCTCTATAAAGTTGGTTTCAGTAACGTTCTGTGCTACACCTATGGCCTTCAGGGTAATAAACAGTCGCGGGCAAGCCGCCAGGTTGCTGAAACACTCGGTTTAGAGTGGCACTTTGTGGAGTACACTGAGGAGAAATGGAAGAAACTTCATGACAGTGGCCACATAGAGCAATTCATAGACTTTGCATCCAGAGGTGTATCCACTCCACACCTTCAGGATTTTCTTGCCGTGTATGAACTCCGGGAAGATGGTGTTTTAAGAGATGATGATGTGGTTATGCCGGGCCACGGTCTCGACATTCTTTGCAAGGTGATAGATGTGAAGAACCACTCTGAAAATCTGGTGGAGAGTACAGTAGTGAGATTTGAACAGCGTAAAAACTTTAATAGAAAACATGGAACCTGCCTGTTTGACAGATACCGAAAACACAGGGAGCTTTTTCCTTATGGCGATAAACACTTTATAGACTATCTGTTCTGGCAGGAAAACCAGGTGAAATATCTTGTGAACAGCGTACGCGCTTATGAATACTTTGGCCTGAACTGGTCTATCGCCTACTGGGACAGGCGCATTACCGATTTTTGGTACTCCATAGCTATGGAAAGCAAATTTGACAGGGATCTGCTGCGGGAAATGGAGAGAAGATCCCTCCTTCACGAAAAGCTTCAGGATATTCCGTTCTGTGATGAACGTGTAGTGAACCGGAATGAAAAGAAAAAAACCTCCGTTCCCGGGAAGTTGAAGAATATGATTCCGGCATGGGTGACGGTAGCCCTGCTGAGGCTTATGAAAACGAAGGTGCCGCTCGATGAGGGTATGAATTTGATCTATGCAAAAAAAATAGACCGGGTTGCAGAGATTGCCGGGGATAAAAAGAACTGGCCCAAACGGGCAGCTAACTATTTCAGAGAGGAACGCAACCGGCTTCCTTACCAGGCGAACCACGAGCTTTTGGTGCGAACACACACAATGGCCATAGCCCTGAGTAACAGCAACAAAATTTTGAACTGATTTGATGTTGTTATGGCTGACCAAAAAATTAAGTTAGATGTAACCAGTGCGAAGTCTGTTGAGAGAACAGAAATAAGCCGGATGCTGAGACCACGCCTGTCTGAGGTGCTGAACGAAGTCCACGATATGGATGCTTCTGAGCGTTTCTGGACGCTGATTATTCAGACACACGTTCGGGCGATTATAAGCAGGAAGCCTCATATTGAGGGTGAAAAGAGCACCCGTCCGCCGGACCTCTACCCGATCAATAGTTTTACAGAACCGAGCAGGAAGCAGAAGCTGAAGCAAAACCTTATATTGTTCGTAAAACACCTCCGCTCGCGATGGAACAAGAAGCGTATTCAATCTATTTTGGAACAGAACGAAGATTTTCGACTCGGGTTTCCTGAAATACCGGTTCTTACTGCCGGAGAGCTCGGGTCGAAACTTCCTGAATATTTTCCTCTGTTTTTGGGGAAGGGAGACAGGCGTAAACGAGATAAGGTTAATAAGATAGCGAACCGCATAGAGGACCAGTTTATTTCAAACGCTGTGAGGGAACTCCCGATGATATTGGTAGAACACTTCACATCCATCTACAGTCAGATGGATACCAGGGAAGCTGAAAACAAACGGTTTCATATCCATCTGGACAACTCATTCTACTATAAAGTATTAATCTCAGCGTATGCCGAAGATGGGGCAACGGTTTATTGGTACCAGCACGGGTGCGAGTACGGAGAGTTTAGAGAAGACACCGACCACAACTTTGAGCTCAGCGTCTGTGATGAGTATCGAACCTGGGGATGGAAATATAAAGAGAAAGACCGGCCGTGGAAGGCGTACAGGCTTGAGCACTTTAAACTTCAGTACGACAAATACAAAAATAATTTTAACCACGATCTGCTGCTCTGCTACCCCGAATTAAACTACAAGAATAAACCCTTTTATGAAGAATGGAGCAGTTTTTTACTTCAATCTCTTGACCGGGATAAGTATACGGGAATCCTTGCGCGGCCGCGCAGGTCCAATAAAATTCAAAGCCATAGATCGCAGCTTAATTTTATAGAGGATGAAAGAGTTGTTAAATCGAGCGGTTTGAAGCATATCTCCGAAGAGATGTCTAAGTGCAGACTGATACTACAGATGAATGTCCCTTCAACCAATTTCCTGGAGTGTATTTACGTTGACCATCCAACAGTGGGTATCCTAAATAACAACCGCCCAACGGATATAGTGAAACCTTTTTACGACTTTTTTAAAGAAAATGGCGTGCTGCACGACGATATTGAGTCCCTGGTAGCTCATCTGAACCGAATTGACCTGGATAGCTGGTGGAGCCGATTAATTAAAGAAGAGATGTACAGGTCGTTTAAAGATACATTTGCCAGGAAAGCAGAATTCACTCAAACCAATCAGTAGTTTTTTAAGTATGAAAATTTTAATTGTCAGCCGGTCTTTTTACCCAATAAATACTCCCCGCTCTTTCCGGACAACGGAACTTGTAAAGGAGTTTAGCAGGCAGGGGCACGACGTGACGCTGCTGACGGTCCGGAATGAAAAAGAGCACCCGGCGTTTGAGCGTGAACACGGAGTTACCATTAAAGATCTTGGTCCTCTTGCGTTCTCTGATATTGATACGTCATCCTCAGTAAAGGCGGTTAACTTACTGAAGCGGGCGGCCCGAAGGGGTCTTATCCAGTTTTTTGAGTACCCGAATATTGAGCTGATGTGGAGGGTGAAAAACAAGCTGAGAGAGGAATCTGGCTATGACCTGATGATCTCGATCGCGGTGCCCCATCCGACCCACTGGGGGGTGGCGTGGGCCAGAGATAAAAATCACCCGGTGGCCGACACCTGGGTGGCCGACTGCGGCGATCCTTTCATGGGTTCCGATATGGATACCTTTAAAAAACTGTTCTACTTTAAATATTTTGAGAAAGCGTTCTGCAGAAAAGCAGACGCCATTTCTGTACCGATTGAGGGGGCCATTGAAGCCTACTACCCGGAATTTCACCATAAAATTGAGGTGATTCCACAGGGGTTCAATTTTGAGGAGGTGGAGATCGACAAGGAGGCCTATAACCCGAACGAGGTCCCCACCTTTGCCTATGCGGGCGGGTTTATCCCTGGAATGCGGGACCCACGTAAATTTCTGGACTATTTGGCCGGTCTTGACGCAGACTGGAAGTTTATACTCTATTCGCGCGACCGGGAACTCCTGGAGCCCTACGTTAAAAAGACAGGGGGTAAAGTGGAAGTGCGAGATTACATTCCGCGAAAGGAGCTCCTCCGGGAACTATCCCGCATGGATTTCCTGGTCAATTTTGAAAACAGCTCCCCCAGGATGTTGCCGAGCAAGCTAATTGACTACTACCTTACCGGCCGGCCGGTGCTCTCGGTTAATGGAAGTGAGGTCGATACGGAGGCTTTGGACCGGTTTTTAGATAGAGATTACTCGCATAAATTCAATTATGAGAGTATTGACCGCTACCGGATCGGGCGGGTTTGCGATAAATTTTTACAACTCTGTGTTAAAAGTTAAGATGGATAACGGGAACAGTGAAAAGAGTTCATTTTATGCGGCAGGACTTTTCCTGGTCTGGCCTTTTCTTGCGTTTATTGCGGCACTGAGAAACCGTAAAAAACCGTGGGCAAAGAATATCTGCTGGGCGTTTGTCGCCTTTTTTGGGTTTACTTTTGCAATTGGTGCCGAAAATGAAGGTGCGGATATAGTACGGTATATCGCGGATTACCAGTCGATGCACCACGTTCAAATGACGTTTGCCTCTGCTGCAGAGTATCTCAGTTTTGAAGAGCAGAAAGATATCGCCCGGCCTCTTATCTCTCTTGTTCTGTCACGTTTTACTGATCATTCTGCTGCGCTAACTCTCACGTACGGCATAATTTTTGGCTTCTTTTTTTCCCGGAATATGTGGTATGTGCTGGAGAGGCTGGAGGGCAAGCTGAAACCGGTAACCATACTGTTGATCGCATGCTTCTTTTTAGTCATTCCGATCTGGGACATGAACGGCTTCCGGATGTGGACGGCGGCCCATATCTTTCTGTATGGAGCTCTACCCTATCTGTGCGAAGGGAAACGGAAAGGGCTGATCATAGCGGCTCTCTCCATACTGGTTCATTTCTCATTTATTGTGCCGGTTCTCGCCCTCGGGGCCTATATGGTTATGGGAAACCTGTTGGTGGTTTACTTCGGACTCTTCATCTCCACTTTTTTTATTGCCGAAATCGATCTCAGGGCTTTCAATGATTTTGTTGAAACTTACGCACCACTTTCGCTCCAGGAGCAGACGGCCGGTTACAGGGGAGAGCAGTACGTTGAAGAGTACAGGACAGGAGAAACCGATACCGTGTGGTATGCGGTCTACTACGTTAGAGCTTTGAGCTGGGCGATAATGGGTTTCCTGGTTATCCTGTTTGTGAAAGGAAGGGACTTTTTCAGAGAGAACCGCTACTGGCTCAATCTCTATTCATATACGCTTTTGCTATATAGCGCTGCTAATATACTGAGTACACTACCGTCAGGCGGCCGCTTCTTAGCTGTGGCAAATCTATTTGCGCTGGCTCTTGTCATTTTCTACATTCACAATCGCCCAAGAGATGTATTGATGAAACGGTTACTATGGGTAGCTGTACCGGCATTATTACTTTATATTCTGGTTTCCATCAGGATCGGGCTCTACTCGATGAGCGCTACCGCCATTATGGGGAATCCGGTTGTGGCATTTTTTACTGCGGGGGAAAATGTCTCGCTGAATGACGTGATGAGGATGATTCTTTAGGCAAGGTGCATGAAGACCTGACAGCACCTACCGGATCTGTCAGCGTCTGGGTTCTTGGCAAGGTTTTCTATGTGGAATCGTGGAGTATCACGCTTTGCGTGATGTTGAACTGTTGAACTGTAGGGTACGCTGCTATCAGCGGTGCTTCTTGAAACCAGCGCTTCTGTCATGTCGCCTGCCCTTTGAGGGACTAAGTGATCCGCCGAATGGCGGTGAACGCATAGAGACATTTCGCTTCGCGGGGAAAAGATGAGCCCTGATATGGAGAAGAACTATTTAAGGCTCTTTCTAGATTTATACCGATAACGGGGGGATGTCTCCACTCCGGCCAAAAAAGCGGGCCTGCGGTCCCCGGGACAAGCCCGGGGCAGGCGTGATGACAAGTCGCCATTGGGAGAGTAGGGCGGCGTATCATTATCCCAACCATGCACGATTTTGTTTTACGCCGCCAAAAAAGCACTTTGCAACCATTACTCCAGCCAATTACTCTTCATTAAATCCTTCCATTCCGGGTTTTTCATCTCGATTAGCCACTCTTTCTTTTTTCGGCTCCAGCGCTTGATCTGCTTTTCCCGGGCAATTGCCTGAGTTACCTCTCCATGCTCTTCATACCAAACGAGCTTATTTAAATTGTATTTTTTAGTAAATCCCGGTTTCTCTTTGCGTATATGCTGTAAAATTCTGTGGTAACCCCATCCGGTCATTCCTGTGTAAAGAACCGTATGGTGCCTATTGGTTATGATATAAACGTGATATAAATAGTTTTCTACTCTCATCTTACCTGTATGAACATAATACGTGAAGTCCCTTACACTTTTTTTGTATCGATCTCCTCCTTGCGGCGCAGTAGTAACCTAGCTCTACTATGTACACTTATGCGCCGTGCTTTGTTACAGCAGTGCCCCTGTCATGTCGAGC
>LKNA01000195.1 GCA_001564065.1 Chitinophagaceae bacterium T5-Br10_B2g13 | reverse complement strand
GGATGTCTGTTTCAATAGTTGACAGGTGATCTGCGTGGACCTTTTTAATAGCGATTTGTAATGGTTTGAAATATGCATGTCGTGTGGTTTAAGAGTTATGGTTGTGGTAATCGGCGATAATCTTGTCTACATGCTCCTGGCCGTGGATTTGCAGGTATCGGTCGACCGCCCCCTCCAAAAAGCTTCGGTGCGTGCAGCGCTCCCACCAGGTGATGGCTTTGATGCGTTCGATATAGCCGGTTGGCATGCGCACCGAAAATGTGATCAACTCTTCAGGCTGTTCATGTTGATCCGCCAGTTTCGACGGATCCGATTGATTGGACTGTTCAGGCTGACTTGGCTGATCTGCACGACGTGGCGGTGTTGACTGTCTTGGCTGATCTGACTGATTCACACTGTCAACCTGTTTTGATGTACTTGCATGATTTGCCTGTTTTGACTGACTTGATTGACCAAGCTGTTTTGCATGACCGGACGGATCAGGTTGTTTTGAAATTTTTTTGATAGATCAAGCGGATCTGGCACGTTCGACGGTTCATTCTTGCTCGGCGATTCATTGGGGTCACGCCTACCTGCCGATTCCGACAATGGGTTATCATCAGGTTTTTCCGGTCCATCCGACTGGCCCGGAATTCCGCTTAGAAACTCATTGAAATCAGGTTTACCCATGGCGTACCTCCAGCTCTTTGGCGAGGTTCAGGTAGTCAATCGCCCCGTAGGTTTTAGGGGCAAACTCGAAGATACTGCTCCCGGCCGACGAGCAGTCGCTCAGCCTGGAGTTGGTCCGAATGGTCGTATCGAACACCTTGCCTTTAAAGGTGTGAACCATCGCCTCGCGGATCTCTTTGTGCTGGTTTTTCCGAGCGTCAAAGTCCGTGATCACGTAGCCAAGAATATCTAAATCGGGGTTCAGCCGCTTACAGATAAAGCCAAGGATCGAGTGGATCTGCTTGAGGCCCTCCAGTGCAAAATACTCTGGTTTTACGGTGATGATCAGCCCGTCAGAGGCGGTGTAGGCGTTAATGGTCAGAAAGCCCAGGTTTGGCGGGCAGTCGATAATGCAAAAGTCGTAATGGGCCGACAGCCCTGCCAGCTTCTCCGAGAGGATCATCTCCCGTCCCGGCACCCCGGTCAGTTTCTGTTCGGCGTAGGCCAGCGCTTCTCCGGCTGGAAGCAAATCCATCCCGCAAACTGGCTGTATGATCTCGCCCGATTGAAGCTCCGACTGGTAGTAGAGATCGTCCAGGGTTAGCCTGTCCGCCTCGCGGGTCACTCCAAGGTGTGTGGAGGCGTTACACTGAGGGTCAGAGTCGACCAGCAACACCCGAAAGCCTCTGCGGGCTAGTCCGGCCGACAAGTTCACGGCAGTCGTCGTTTTTCCGACGCCCCCTTTCTGATTGGTAATGGATATGGTTTTCATCATGATTGATTTGGTGAAAAGATTAATTTGTCTGTGAGTCTTGAAGTAGCTGGATCTCATAGGCCGACTGAGTGAGTGATTTCTTTCCAGCTTGGTAAATAGCCATCGTAAAGCCCGTCACCCCGTAGAGGCCACGCAGCAAACGGCAGAGCCTCATCACCCCCTCTACCCGGACACATCGGGGCACAAGGCCCTTGAACCGGGGAAGGGCTACCGGCTACAATGCCATCGCAAGCATAGACTGGCCCGGTAAGAGGACGAACCTCCGAATTGAGTGAGGCTGGGGAGCATCCCCGAGTCCGTGCAGAGTACCACGGCGTTCCTTTCAAGCGTCTGTATTTTATTTGTATTCGTTTATTCATTCTCATGCTTTTTTGGGTGAATCAGTCCGACTTAGGAGTGATCTTCTTTCTTGTTTTATATTTCAGATTAGATGAAACCAGATCCGGCCTGACCTCTGTATGTACGCCGCTACGGTTTACTTTAATGAAGTAATGCCCCATGGCTTTCCGGTAATTCTTGATTTCCCAGATGTTTGTGGACCGATATTCAATAAGCGCTTCATTCTTTTTTAGATTAATGAAGTCGTTGGCTAATGCTCTTTGTTTCAACCTGTGACAGGTAGGTATAGAAAGGGACAGAATCATATTCAGATAGCTCGCTGAACATTCCATAAAATAGTGGGAGGAAGGTGTCCTGGAATGAACGTCGGATTTTTCGTTCAGACGTCCCTCCTCCCATTTTCTTCTATACGATCTGTTGCCAATGATTGCAGCGGTACAAAATCCCTGAAGTGTTTTAATATCATGTATATTGGTCATCTGTAGCTTAGCTGCACTTCTGGATCTGAACCCTTCAATGGCTCTGACATTTTCAAATCCCCTGATGAAATAGGTTTTAGTCGCTGGGTTTTGCCCAACCCAGTTTCGTTTCATAAGACCTTTCAAATTCCTGTACATCGTCCTGACGGATATATCAAGAGCGCTTGAACTGCTCGTTCTTAACTTGGTGTCCATTTTGAGCAGTCCGCTTGAAACCCAGTTCAGGTAGAGGTAAAGCCTCAACTGCCGGGTAAAATTATTCTTCAATGTGAATTCACACATTTCAACCGGTACCCATAAGTAGTCAGATTCTGTAGCTTCACATTGGCGATCCATCATAGCTCTTACGTCTGGTTTTGTTTGAGCAGAGTTTCGATGTCGGAAACCTTGTAGTAGAGTTTCAGGCCAATTTTACTATAAGGTAGCAGTCCGTCACTGCGGTATCGTTGAAGCGTAGATTTTGAAACCCCCAAATAGGTCATTGCCTCTCTATTTGTGAGCCACCGTTTATCGTAGGATTCTTTATTTGAAAGCTTGTTGCTTGATCGGTCCAGCGTTTGGTTGATCTCTTTTGCGAAGTCATATAGCTCTTCTAATTCCGAGCGGAGCTGTGTAAGTAAGTCCATTGTTTCACCTTGGTTTACGTTGTAGTTGACGTACCTAAGGTCTCTCTACGTGCCCTGGGATTCCAGAGGACATTGTCAGGACAGGTTCACGGACAATGTCAGGTGATCAATAAAAACAATGGCTTACAAGGAGAGGAGCTAGCAATTGACTCCAAAAAAAGTTCTGAAAAGTTTGAGAATGTTGGAAAATGAGTTAATCGGATATGCTTTGGTGCTGACATATCTCTGCTGATCTGCAAACTTGTGACGTATCAGGTGGGCTAGAGATCCAAGATTTTGTAGCAAGTAATCTTTGAGGGAAGAACGAATGAATTTGAAATTCTAAAATATAGACTATGATATCAAGGCTCTTTATTCTTATCAAATAAGGAAGGGAAAGGTTCTCTGCAACGTGATCCAATATGAGATGAGAATAACATGCATATCTCTTCTCTGGTTTTATTAATCTTTCAGATGCTATGTTTGTGGATAGAGTGTCGCTTACCCGTCTCCAGGAGCTCTCTTTGGGTGAGAGTTTTTTAGAACAAGTCTCAGGAGTATTGTGGGATCAGGTGATATTCCGATGACAGATAGCTACACATAACTTTATGTATGGTTGCCTGTAGGTGGGTGGGATGTGTCCATATAGTAAAATATCATCTGTTTGGCTGGGTATTCGGTTCTTTGTGATCAATTAAATCGGAAAGAAAAGTGCGTCTATACACTATAAGAGTTTAGAGAAAAGCTAACTATTTGGTTTCTCTTTAGAACTGCCAAAGAGTTTTTAATACCTCTTCTTTTTTTTTAAAAACAGGCTAAATCAACACTGTCTTTATTCATTAGAGGCACATCTAATTGATAAGCAGAACCTCCTATCTGGTACATACATCTTACTCGATAGTTGTGTCAAAATTGAAATCACTAATACTCGGAATAATAAGTGATTTCAAAAATGACACAGTAGAAAATTATTCTTTGCTATCTTTTTAAACGTTGGACCTTCTTTGCCAAGCGTCGTAGGCATTAAGAAACGCTTCATTTGAATTATGGAATTCATTTAGTGTATATCCATACCGAAGGACCAATTCTTTTTCTAAAATTTTAATTGCATCATCTCGTTTAGTCCTCGCCTCATCTTCATCTTCAGGCTTCTTAGTCAGCTTTTCAAATATTTTATATCTACCGACTGGAGTAAGATAATCTACTCCTCTTTTTACATCATCTATTTTTACTTTTGCGATGATCTGGAGACAGTTTTTTTCCAACTCCTCCATTTTATCAAAAAACAAATGGCTATGATAATTATCTTTAATGACTTGCAACGCACGCAGCCTCATATAACCATTCTTTACCTCTTGATAGTGGCTAGTACTTTTTTTCATGATTTTCTTGAGCATCTCTTTTTCTTCACCTTTCAGCAAATTTTTTGAAAAAACTGTAGTACGAAGATTATCATCATTTAAAAGTTCAAAAAATGTCTTCTCTGATAAATCTGGTAGATTCTTTTCGCTTGTACAACTATTTCTGAGGACTTTATTAATGTCAGCATAAGATTTCATCAGTTTTTCATTTATGACTACTGTGAGACTCACGAAATCTTCAATTAGGCTGAGAACGTTATCCGGACTTAGTTCCAATATGTTTTTATAATTATTCAGTGTGCTTGCAACAATTACCTTTAATCGATTGATGTCCGATTTATTGAAATTTTCGATATATGGATTTATCGTTTTACTGACATCGAAGGTAGATTTATGGTCATCATTTTGGTGAACCCAATATTCCACCTCTGGTTCTGCTACCTGGTTTGCTGGGAAATCGTTATGATGAACCTCATCCATAGTGTTTACTTGGATAAGGTCACTTAAACTGAAATTGTATTTTTGGTTTTCTGATTGAATTGAATCTTCTACGTTCATAATTGGGTACTTCATTTTGAATTAATTAAAAAGACATTTCATTTTGGAATTCAGTCCTCCGCGATCCATTTTTCGATACCGCTCGGTAACTCTGATGTTAATATGAGTACAGGGTTTGGATGAATCGTAAATACCTAAGCCCTTACGCCTTGCATGATCGGCATACGAATGTCTGGCTTCATGAAAGGAGACTGTAGTCCCCGCATCGACAGCTTTACCAATTTACTTAAGGTGTTTATTGACTAATTCAGATTTAGATGAGCTTCTGTCTTATAAATCCATTTTAGGGCAGATTCTCTTGATAAGAGCAACTTACATCAGCTAAACAAACTATCCATTTTGGAATCAAGACCTTCTGAATCGAACTTTTTTAAATACCGCTCGGTCACTTTAATATTTTTATGACCTAAGGCTTTTGATATATCATATATACTCCAGCCTTGTGTCCTTGCAAGATCGGCAAAGGAATGCCTGGCCATATGGAATGATATTTTTGTTTGAATTTCTGCAGCTGTGGCAATCTTCTTTAGATTCTTATTGATGAGGGCATTCTTAGAGGAGATATCACTGTGAAGAATCATCGTATCAGATAGGTCCTTAGAAACATCTAAAACAGGGAATAGGAAACCAT
This sequence comes from Chitinophagaceae bacterium T5-Br10_B2g13, assembly GCA_001564065.1. Classification (GTDB taxonomy): domain Bacteria; phylum Bacteroidota; class Rhodothermia; order Balneolales; family Balneolaceae; genus Rhodohalobacter. Next base: position 1,216 of record LKNA01000195.1, on the reverse strand, counting down.
ACGGATTATCTTTAGGATATAGGTCCAGTATCCTTAAGGCTTGGGGCATCAACTTTATACTTTTTGTAGTACCGGTTTTGCTCATTTTGTAAATAAGTCGACCATCTTTCACATTGTCGATTTTCATTTTTGCAAGATCACTAAACCGAATACCCGCTGAATAGAACGAAAAAAGGAAGTAATTTCTAGTGTTCCATATCAAAGAACCCTTTTCAAGTTTTAGTTTTTCGATCTTGTGGATTTCTTCAAGACTTAATTTCTTATTCGATTCAGAGGATCCTTTTGCAGGTGAAAACTTAAAAAATGGATTTTTTTCCTGTGGAAATTCGTCTTCGTCAATTGCCTTATAAAGGATTGACCTGATTACTTTAAAATTTGATTGAATCGTAACCGGAGAGTTCTTGTATTCCTCTATGAGATGAGTCTCATATTCACGGAGAAAGCCAACTGTCAATTGATCATAAGGAAGATTGTCATTGCAATACGCTTTCAACTTTTTGAAAGCAGATTTATAACGCCGGTGCGTAAAGAATTTTTTTCGCTTTTCTAAGTTGTCAATTGTCTTATCAGAAAAATCAAAAAAATTACCTGATTCGTCTTTCTCCTGGCTTTTTGGCTGATGATATTGATTGTATGTCTTCTTTATTTTTATAGTCGTACAAGGATTGCCTTCAGTTTTTAATCTGGTAATAATGCTCTGAAGAATAGAAAGTTTCTGCTGAATCAGATTGTTTAGTTCATCTTCCCTGGGATGACTTTTTCTAACGTTAGACTTGTTTTCGTTCCAATGAGATTCTGAAATCGACTCTTTTATTGAAATATATTTTGTCGATTTTGAATCAGAAATTCTCAAGTAAATCGGACAGTGTCCCTTTTTATTTTTTTTATGTTTTGCGAGGTTTGCAGATACTTGAGCCATTCATTCTTTTTTATGGTTATTTACCTTTACCTGACGAAAATGGGTAAAGGTATAGGTAAAGGTTTTTCCTGTCGAAAGTAATATAGAGAGAAACCCAACCAGATTAAAACAGCTCTAACAGTTGCAGAGAGGTGTATTCTGGTGTTAACTAACTTTAGGTAATTACATAATCGAGCCCGGCCCGAGGTACTCTGACTAAGCCGTAAAGTGTAATAAAACAACGCTTTACGGCTTTTTTATTTTCTACTGTAAAACAATTGTGAAACAATACCTCTCTTTTCTCCCCTGAAAACTTGT
>LKNA01000194.1 GCA_001564065.1 Chitinophagaceae bacterium T5-Br10_B2g13 | reverse complement strand
GGCTCCAGCATCGCATCACATGTAAATGCCGGAAGATAAACCTTTTTAAAATTTCTAGCTCTAAGTATATATTCAAATGCTGCTCTTCCACTATTTAATTTTATATAGCATAAATGATATTCTTTACCCTTGTTTAACTCTAATTCTAAATATCCCCCTATTGGTTTCTTAACCATTAAATCAATTGATATTTAGTTAGCATATCAGTTTTAATAGAATCTACTGAGTTAAACATTAAAACATCAATAATGGATAAACCTGGAATAAACTCATGATCAAATTGTTCATATTCAGAAATTCCAGGTTTTAAAAAATCTAATTTCACATCATTCTCATAAAAATATTGTTTATTATATAACTTAATTCCCCCAATTGAATTTACATAGTGGTTGACGCCTTCAACCTTACAAATATCAATCAGGCGATCTGCAGCATCCAATTCCTGATTATTATATTTCTCCGAACTTTTCTTAAAGTTGCATTCCAATCCTAAGTAATCCGTTACTCTTTTGATGCTTTCTATAACAAACTCGCTAATGAATTCAGTTTCAGTATTAAACACTTTCTTGATAACTGGGAATACATCTTCAAAAAAGGGAGCATTGCTATAAGTAAAACGTAATTTTTTTAACAGTTTATTTTTTTCACGTTCAGACAAGTTATGTTCTACCTCATTAATTAATTTATTCTGAGAAACATTTTTGCATGGAATTGTTATATATTTTGCTTCGCCATTTATCAAAATTCTATTTCGATTTATCCACCCTCTGTTTATAAAATTTACATCATCATAAAAAACAAACTTATCCACCTCATTTATTAGCTGAAAATACCCAATATATGGGAAAAAATATGGCTGCATAATAGCTATGCTATTCATAAAACAATTTTTAGAGTTTTAGTAATTGACACTTGTTCAGTATTTGTTAAATCAAAATAGACCGGCAAACACAAAATACGTTTCGATATATCCTTTGATATCATCATTTCTTCATTTTTCACATATTCCAAAGTTTCCAAACTCGGGTAAAAATAGCGCCGGGGGTATATGTCATTTTTTTTCAGTGCTTTGTTAATCATTAAGGTAACGGCCTCACTTTCAAATATTACTGGATAGTAAGCATAGTTCCATTCGGCTTGTTCCTGTATAGAAATGCTTTGTACCGGCGCCTCTTTCAATAACTTGTCATACAACAAACACTGCTGTTTCCGACTATTTAGAATTTCCTCGATGTGAGTTAGGTTGCATAAGCCCATAGCCGCATGAAATTCAGAGTTTTTACCATTAATACCCACTCCATCAAATTTTCCAGGTCCGGCATGGCCAAAATTTCGCATACGGCTCATGCGATAGTTCAGATCCTCATTTCTGGTAAAAACCGCCCCGCCTTCCACTGTATGAAACAGCTTGGTTGCATGAAAACTTGTTGTGCTGATATCACCATATTCAAACACCGAACGGCCTTTATAAGTCGTGCCAAAGCAGTGTGCGGCATCATAGATTACTTTTAAATTGTGTTTATCTGCAATGGCCTGAATCGCCTCAATATCACATGGATTACCAAAAACGTGTGTGACTAAAATTCCGGTGGTTTTGTCCGTGATCGCCTCTTCAATAAGTGCCGGATTAATGTTAAGGGTATGCGGATCTATATCCACAAATACCGGTTCACACCCCTCCCATACAATACTGGAAGTCGTAGCTACATAAGAGAACGGCGTGGTAATAATTTCACCTTTCAATCCAAGTGCCTTGATGGCTACTTGAAGAGCAATCGTTCCGTTGGACAGATATAGCATATTCGGCACATCAAGGAAATCCTTCAGCTTCTGCTCCAGTTCCTGCACCAGCGGACCGTTGTTGGTCACCCACTCCCGTTCCCATACTTTTTTCAAATACTCTTCATACTCCTCTCGGGGTGGCATAAATGGTTTGGTTACGGGGATCATTTTTTAACTATTTTAGAGGTATTAATTTTCGTTGAGCTATTTTTTAAAAATTTATTGATCCTTTTAGAGTTAAATTTCACAGAATTTTCTGCATCAATTTTTAAGACCTTACAACCACATTTATTTAATGAATTAGCAATTTTTGTTTTATCGTCTATTGACCTCTTTACATGTTTCATAATATCACGATCACTTAAGTCTCTTTGTAAAAAAGTACCGTTTCCTATTTTATTTCTTTTTTTGATACGATTGAAAATCGTTTCAGGCTCAGCCAAAATTAAAATGATTACATCAGGCAAGGGTATAGTTTTTTGACTCCCCTGATTATGGCTCACATATTCTTCAAAAAATCTAAATCCCGAATTATTATGTATAATACCATCTTCAAAAAAGATCGGTAAATTCAAGTTACTACCGTATAATAAAATAAATGGTTCAAGCCGACTACTATAATACCATGAGGCCATTTTTAGCTTTTTCCAATAATTAAAATCTTCTCTATCATGTAACCTTTTTAAAAATAACTCGGCATGAATTTCAAACTCTTTTCCGTAACGGTTTATCAATTCCAATCTGTGATTAACCGGAAATTTTGCTCTTACATGACTTTTTTTTTGAAGAAGTTTTTCCCTGATTAAATTTCTTAAGAGGTCTTTTTTGCTTATCCATTTCCAATATTTCTCTTTACTGTAAATTAAATCAGCAGCTTCCTCCGGTGTAATCCAAATCTCTTCTTTTGTTCTGCTCTTCACCAATTCATTAAATAAAAATGTTTTACCAACACCGGATGGCCCAATAAACTCTATCCACTCCATACTGAACTATATTTTTCTAAAAATTTAATCCTGGGTTTTAAAAGGTTTAGTAACAACACCATAGAGTGATGTTTAAACACTAAATTTGTGACACCGTATACTATTACTCCAGTCAGAACTAGAATGAGAAGTTCTAGAATTGGTAATGCGAAGCCAATCAATGAAACTCCATAAACAAATCCGACCATTGGTAAAGACAAAAGTAAAATTGGTATCAAATCAATCAACTGTTCTTTTGCTGTATACTTAATTGTTCTACTTGTGTAATACATATTTATAAATAGTGATACATAAGAACTAATTACCTGCCCTATAATTAAAGCCCAGAACCCGTAAAGAATAGCAACTATTATTACGATTGCCACATTTATTTTTCTAATAACTGCAGCTATCAAATATAGATCAGATCTGCCTATTACTTTTAGTACATTCAAATTGATTGAATGAATATGGTATAACAAGCCCGATATGCACAATAATTGCAATATTGGAACTGTTTCTAACCATTGCTCTCCTACAGTAACTAATATTAAGGGCTCAGCAACCAATAAAAGTCCTATTACCATTGGAAATATTAAAAATGAAGTTACTTTTAAAACTTTTTTTGTTGAATTTTTAAGATGTTCATTCGATTCATATGTTTTTGAAAGGATCGGATAAGTAACTTTTTGAATCGTGCTGTTAAAATGTTTTGTAACAGCATCCTTAAAATTCTTTGCCTGTGTATAAAAACCTAATGTAGCTGCCGCAAAAAGTTTACCAATAATTAGCTTATAAATATTTTGATAAAGAACGCTCATTAACCCTACAGCCATAAGCTTGGATCCAAATCCAAATAATTTATCAAATGAACTTTTATTGAATAGTAGCTTTGGATACCAAGGGTTAATATAGTAGAATAATAAAGAGCTGAATAAAGAGAGTAACACATAGTTATAAGCCAATGCCCAAACACCAAACTCAAGAACAGCTAAAATTATAGCGATAATACCTGTTAAAATTGATGATAGAATTTGAATAAATGTTTGTTCTTTAAATCGTAACTCTTGCGTAAAAGTAGCTCTCTGTACAATTGTAACGGAATAAAAAAATAATGTTAGCCCCATAAACTTTGTTAAATCAATCAAACGAGGCTCTTCAAAAAAATTTGCAATGTATGGTGCTCCAAACCAGAGAGAGAGATACATTATTATGGCCAACGTAATATTCACTGTAAAGGTCGTCGCCTTATCTTCCTCAGAAATTGATTTTTCTCTGATTAAAGCTTGCGAAAAACCACTATCTATCAAGCTTTGTGAAAATGCAAAGAAGACCATTAGCATCGCAATTAGTCCAAAATCCTCAGGGGTTAGCAACCTGGCTAATACAATAAGTACAAGAAACTGTATCCCTTGACTTCCAAATTTATCTAAGAAGGTCCATACAAACCCTCCTAATGCTTTTTGAGCTAATGACATTTAATTAATTGATAATAACAACCAAAAATCCTACTAATTAGAGTGTAACCAATTTTTGTAAGTACTCACCATACCCGTTCTTCTTCAATTCATCCGCTTTTTGAAGTACCTCGTCAGACGTAATCCATTGTTGCCGCCAAGCAATCTCTTCGAGGCAGGCGATTTTATACCCCTGTCGTTTTTCAATAATTTCTACGTACTGCGAAGCTTCACTCATCGCTTCATGCGTTCCCGTATCGAGCCAGGTGTACCCACGGCCCAATACCTGTACGTGCAGCTCATCCCACTCCAGGTATTTTTGATTTACCGAGGTAATTTCGAGCTCACCACGGTCCGAAGGTTTCACATTTTTGGCAACATCCACTACACGGCTGTCATAAAAATACAAGCCGGTCACCGCCAGGTTACTTTTCGGTTTCTCCGGTTTCTCCTCAATGGAGAGAGCCTTTCTATTCTTGTCAATATCAACAACACCAAATCGCTCCGGGTCGCTTACCCGGTAGCCGAATACGGTTGCTCCTTTCAGTTTCTGAACTGTCTCCTCTAATTTCTTACCAAAGCCCTGCCCATAAAAAATATTATCCCCCAAAATCAGACATACATCATCATCGCCAATAAACTCTTCGCCAATAATAAAAGCCTGCGCTAGTCCGTCCGGGCTCGGCTGCACGGCATAAGAGAGATCAATGCCCCACTCGGAGCCGTCGCCTAAAAGTCGCTTAAAGCTGTCGTTGTCGTCGGGTGTGGTAATAATTAAAATCTCTCTGATTCCCGCCAGCATAAGTACTGAAAGTGGATAATAGATCATCGGTTTGTCATACACCGGCATCAGTTGTTTACTGATTGCTTTTGTAACCGGATATAAACGTGTTCCGGAGCCGCCTGCGAGTATGATTCCTTTCATTTTCTAAGCCTTAATACCTAATCGTTCTAAATTATAATTCTTATCAGTCACCGCCTCTACCCAATCCATATTATCCAGGTACCATTTAATAGTAGCATTTATTCCTGTTTTAAAAGTTTCATCAGGAATCCAGCCAAGTTCTTTTTCAATTTTTGATGCATCAATGGCGTATCGGAAATCGTGTCCGGGACGGTCGGTTACAAAAGAAATTTGGTTTCTGTAAGTTTCCCCATCCTCTTTCGGCACCAACTCATTTAGTGTATCACAAATGGTATGTACTACTTCAATATTCTGTTTTTCATTGTGTCCGCCAATGTTGTAAGTCTCGCCGGGGGTTCCTTCTTCCACAACTTTTAGTAATGCCCGAGCGTGATCATCCACATAGAGCCAGTCACGCACATTTTCACCGGTACCATAAACAGGTATTTTCTCACCCTGCAAAGCTTTAAGAATCACAACCGGAATTAATTTTTCCGGGAACTGATATGGACCATAGTTATTGGAGCAGTTGGTAATTAAAACCGGCAATCCATAGGTGTGATGCCAGGCTCGTACCAGATGATCAGAAGAAGCTTTACTGGAAGAATAGGGTGAGCGCGGATCGTAAGGGGTTTCTTCCGTAAAAAAGCCGGTATCTCCTAATTCACCATAAACTTCATCCGTAGAAACGTGTAAAAACCGAAAGTTCTCTTTTCGATCTCCCTTTAAACCTTGCCAGTACTGCCTGGCTTCTTCAAGGAGTGTATGCGTTCCGTTAATGTTGGTTTTGATAAATTCAGCTGAGCCGTCAATGGAGCGGTCTACATGTGATTCAGCCGCCAGATGCATAATGGCGTTCGGTCCGAATTCATTAAATATGCGTTTAATCTTTTCTGCATTACAGATATCTACCTCTTCAAATTGGTATCGGTTCGAATCAGCAACAGATTCTAAGGACTCCAGATGACCGGCGTATGTAAGTTTATCAATGTTCAGAACTTTATGTTCTGTATTATTGATGATCATTCGTATTAAAGCTGACCCGATGAAGCCCGCTCCTCCGGTAACTACGATTTTTATTGAACTTTTATTCATATCAAACTATTCCTTAATTAAACTGTGCCGTAAAATGTAATTTAAACTCTTTTTTAGCATCCTTTTTAGTGTCTGGCAATTGCTATTTTACTTTGAAATAATCTTACTTATAAAGCTTTTTAATATAGTCATGGTACATCCCGAATGCCAACCTTTGCCCGGTTTTATTGTCGTGCAGAATGAATGTTCCGCGGAGAGTTGAAAGCCATTTTTTTTAATAGATGTGAGTAAACCTCCCCTCCGCGGCCACACCTGGTCCCGGCTGTTCGGGAGAGCAGAATGAAATTTTTAAATTTAGAAATCAGGCTCCGGTGTAAATAGTAAAGCTGCATAGAAAGACGACCGGAAACAGCCTGCCCTCGACACTTCGGGGCCGGTACTCACACCCTCATGCATTGCCCTGTCATCCAGATGGAGGCCGCATTTTGGCCGACTGAAGGATCTCCAATTGCTGGGG
>LKNA01000014.1 GCA_001564065.1 Chitinophagaceae bacterium T5-Br10_B2g13 | reverse complement strand
TATCATAAGGTTCGATATCGGGACACCACGTTTTAACTATTCCAAAGAACTGAAATAAAGCTAAGGGCATCAGGGGTACAATCAAAAATTACTTTTCCACAAACTGTTGATAACATCCTGAATCCGTATTTTATGAGCCATAGAATCCTCTTTGAGCTATAAATTCAATAATATTTAATTTAAAGTTCGGGCATTCGACTCCTTCAGAGTCGTTTAATTATTCCTGTTTCTCCAATCCCCGAATTGCGATTCGGGGCTAATTGTATTAATCCGCTGTTCACGGATCTAAACGTTTTGGTGATCATAATTCAGTAAAAACAACAAATCCGCCTGAGGCGGATGAATGTAATTAACTCCGCTTGGAATGCAGGATAATGCACAAACTCAAATTTAGGTTATTGGACTCCTTCAGAGTCGTTTGATTTTTCCTGTTCCTCCAAACCCCGAATTGCGATTCGGGGCTAATTGTATTGATCCGCTGTTCACGGATCTAATCGTTTTGGTGATAATCATTCAGTAAAAACAACAAATCCGCCTGAGGCGGATGAATGTAATTAACTCCGCTTGGAATGCAGGATAATGCACAAACTCAAAGTTAGGTTATTGGACTCCTTAGGAGTCGTTTAATTATTCCTGTTCCTCCAATCCCCGAATTGCAATTTGTGGCTAATTGTATTGATCCGCTGTTCACGGATCTAAACGTTTTGGTAATAATCATTCAGTAAAAACAACAAATCCGCCTGAGGCGGATGAATGTAATTAGCCCTGCATGAAATGCAGGGTTAAAAGGTACATGTCATGGAAAAACCCCGAACGGGGTTTAATCCCTCTTTGAATTTGAGTCCCGATCCACCAACCGTGCAAAATCCCAATGGTAAAATTCTTATGTTAACATTTCGACGGTTTAACCTGCTATAAAAACAGTCATCATGGAAAAAATCTACACCATCCCCTTCAAAGTCCGTTCATATGAAGTGGATCAAAATGAAGAAGCTACACTCTCATCAATCTGCAACTACTTTCAGGAAGCAGCAGGAATTCATGCTCATCATTTAAACTTTGATATATCTCAGCTCCATCAAAATGGCTTGACTTGGGTACTCTATAAAATGCACGTTAAGGTCATGCATCGCCCCAAAAGATGGGAAGATATTGAGGTGACTACCTGGCCAACCGCGGGTGACGGATTGAGAGCATTCAGGGATTATGAACTAAAAAACGAGAAGGGTGATTTGTTGGCGAAGTCAATCAGCCAGTGGATGGTTCTTGATATGAAAACAAAACGGCCGGTTCGCACACCCTCAGAAATATCAGAACTGGGGATAAAGAACAGCACTCACACAATCGAGCCGAATAAAAAACCGATCAAGTTACTGGATAGAGACAAGTCGAGATTTATCACCGAAGTGAGTTACAACGATCTGGACATGAACAATCATGTAAATAATGTGAGATATATCGACTGGATAACGGGTCATCTTCCGGCGGAGTTTACAAGAGATAAATCTTGCAGTGAGCTGGACATTCAGTATCTGTCGGAAAGTGTAGCCGGAGATAAAATCTACTTATCCCACAGTAAAGAAGATCATGCTGTTCGAGTCAGTCTGTTTAAGAACAATGAGAAAAAACCGATTGCCTCCTCTGTTACCTACTGGGAATAAGGTCTGAAATCCGGACTGTCGTATATATATGATACAAATTGTCTATTTATCAACAATTTCGGGATCATCTGACCGGTCACGCCGAAAATCCTGAGGATGGCTTTCCATCTCTTTAAACTCTTTAAACGTGTAGACCAAACCGATCAAGAATAGTATTACAACAATTATACCTGAAGAAAATAGGAAGGGAATATTCATGACCGACCTCGATATTTTAGAATTTTAAAATAGGCACCAAAACCGAGTATAGACGGAACCCAAATTCCTACGAATAAGCCGGCGTCCTGATTTCCCCCAAACCATAAAAATATGGAGAAAATCATCGACAGGATCGCGGCAGACAATATGAAGTAGTCAGATCGCTTTAGCATATAAACTCTTTCGTATTTGTTGATTAATTACAACATCAAAAAAGAGTTTATCTGCTTTATCGTTCCTTCAGTTTATAAGGTTACTTGCTCCAGTCGGGGGCAAAAGAGGGGTTTACTAACCGATGGTTTTTCTCCAGATCATCAATAGCCTGAAAGTGATCGTCCTCCAGTTCAAAATCAAAAATATCTATATTGCTCTCAAGGTGTTCCCGGGAGGAAGCTTTTGGAATGGCTATTACGTTCTCCTGCTCAATCAGCCATCTAAGGGCCACCTGTGCGGGAGATTTTCCATAGGCATTTCCAATCTCTTGCAGTGTTTCGTTTTCCATCACTTTACCCTGCGCAAGCGGACTGTATGCGGTAATCAGAAAATCGTTATCGTAAGAGTAATCCAACAGATCAAACTGCTCCAGAAATGGGTGGAACTCAACCTGATTAGTAAAAATCGGAACTCTCAACTCCTCAAGAACCTCTTTTGTTAATCCCAATGGGAAATTACAAACACCGATATTCATCGCCTTTCCCTGATCTCTCAGAACGAGCATCGCTTCTAACGTCTTTTCCAGGGAGTATTGATCATTCGGCCAATGAATTAAGAGGAGATCCACGTAGTGGGATTGCAGGTTGGTCAGACTCTCCTCTACTGTTTGGAGTACGTCATCGTGAGCGAGATTTGTGTGCCACACTTTTGTGGTTAGAAAAATATCCTCTCTGAGTACGTTTGCATACTGTATTGCGTCCCCTATCTCCTTCTCATTTTTGTACATCTGAGCGGTATCAATATGTCGGTAGCCGATACTTAATGCGTCTGCGACCACTTTCTTGCACTCTTTACCAAATAGTTTGTAGGTACCCAAGCCAATTTCGGGCACATCCACGCCCTGAGCTGTTTTAAACTGCATGAATAGTTTTGCTGTAATTAATTTAATTGAAATTTATTAAATGACTATCAGTAAGATATTCTTGTTCAAATGAAAATGCCAATATTGCCTCAAAAGGTTTTGTCGGACATTTTTTGATCTTATATCTCTTACCGAGCCGTCTACTTAATCAATGTAATTTTTCTTGTAAAAATTCGGCTGCCAACCTCAAGTTGCACAATATATACACCGCTTGGCATTTCTGAAGCGTTCCATGAGATAACATGCTCACCGGCTCCCAGGCTTTCATCAGCAAGAAGGGCTACTTGTTGGCCAACAATATTATAAACGCCGATTTTAACCGGCTGCTGCTCGGGCAGATAAAAAACAATATTGGTAGATGGATTGAATGGATTTGGATAGTTCTGGCGCAATTCAACACTTCCGGGCCTCTCCGCTTCTTCGCTCATTCCTATAGCAGATTCAAACGGCTTCATAGTTACCGTAAATCGCTCTTCCTCTGTAGGGTTGAAAGGAACGATGGTACCAGGTTCCATAACCTTCTCTTTGAAGCCGTTATCAGCCATATTTAACCTGAACTCATAACTTGTCTGCTCCTTCATATCAATTTCACGTCCTGTCAGATGATCAACCAGGGTAAGCATCCATTCATCCGGAATATCTTCTGCTTCAGACCAATCCAAAACCGCCTGATAGGTGCGGTCTGTTGAAGTTACACCGAGATTAAACTGATACTCCTGATCCAGCTCGTATGGGAGATGGACAAAACTATTGGCCCTGTTTGAAGCGGCTGATGAAGCGATGTGCAGCTTATTCAGATCACTGACAACTGTTTCATCTGCAGATATTGGCAGCAGTTTAGGTAAATCATATCGCTTGCCAGATTGTCCGCGAATCTCTCTTAAGAATCCAACCACACTTTGATCCAATTGATTTCTGGAACCATCACGGGTTAACTCAGATAGAGTGAATGAGATCATCCGGTCAAGCTGTACTCCCTGCTGCCCTCTTCTTCTATCCGCTGTTCCGGTTGATGGAATTTCAGCAGATTCATGGACGATAAGAGGATTCCATCTGCTAACTTCAGTTTCGCCATCATACAGAAGCTGAAAACGCTGCTCAGAGTTGTTCCAAGACAGGTATACCGGTGAAACTCTTTGACCGGCTTCATTAGTCAGGTTTCTTAACTTAAAGGGTTTATCACCCGGTGCAGATATCGCTTTCGCTGTAGTTCCGCGGATACTATATCCTTCTTCCGGTGCGGTTTGTACGGTTTGATTAGAGTAGATCCTGCGCTCTCTTTCACTGTCAAAGTAGATCAGAACGGGCTCATTTGGATCAATATCAGTCGAAATATTTTCGCCGGCTTTTAACGTACGAATTTGCTGGGGATTCAGTCGGCTGAGCCGTTCGTCAAGCAATCCGGGAGGGGTTAAAAAGTGCCATCCGGATTCATTCAGATCCTTGCTGTATAATTTTTGAGTATTCCCATCTCTTCCGGGTGTGGCAGATACAGAGCCGGTTAAAACGGTATTTGAAGGGCGGAAATGCTGAAGACTCGAATACCCGTCGAAAGCATTTGCAATACGATTCAACTCCAATGATCGATCTGAATCTGTACGTTCAAACATTGCTTTAGCCAGCTCCCTTCCATCCATATAGAGTTCCACATATCCGTTGTTATCAGGTAAAAGTGTGCCACTGTAACGATGAGCAAATTCTGTCTCTAAAACCTGAGATGATTCTTCTGAAAGCATCACACCAAAACTGTGTGGAGCGATTTCAAAGTCGGAACGGACAAAAAATGAACCGGTTTGCGTACGAAGTTCCAGCCCCTTCAGATTTTTGACACTCTCGGTAGGGTTATAAATTTCAATAAACTCAATTGACCGTCCTCGAATATCCGTCGATGGAAGTATTTCACTAACAATCAAATCACCGCGCTGTATCATTTCAGGTGAAAATGTATCCGGGAAAAATCCTATCTGTTGGAAAGCTACAGGAATATCCTGAACATCCATCGAGTTGGTCGTCTCCACCCATTCAAATTCAATAGTTTCATCTCGATTCAATAAGATGCCGTCCAGAGAGGTTTGGATAGAAAAAGTATTCCAGTTTCGAATGTTATCTTTAAGCATAGAACTGCTTACTGTGGCTCCGGGAACGTCAGTCCAAGACTGATTGCCGATTCTATACCGAAGCTGCAGTGAGTAGTTACTGTTTTCAGGAGATGACTGATAAATAAAATCGAATGCAATCTGCAGGCCTGCAAATTGAGAAGATGTTCTGTTTTGCAGATTCAGATAGAAGAGTCGTTCGGCAGGTGAGTTTTCAGGTACGATACCACCAATACCAAACTCTTCATTCCCATCCTGAACATAGAAAATACCCGCCTGATCTGAACGATTATCCCACTCGGATACAGATTTGGCTCTGTCAGTGTTGAAAAACCTGGAGAGATCATCCGGTGTTAGCTGTATTAACTGGGTTTGGGTAAGGGAACCTGAAGCACTGAATACAATTTCGAGTCCTCTTTCATCTTGTATCGCCACCTGCGTATGGGCAGCCGGCGCATAAAGCGTAAAAAAGGCCAGAAAAAAAGACAGAACTGAAAAAGTTACCTTCTGTAACGGTTTCCCCATAGGCGGTTTAGTGGTTTCTGTTATCTCTACTTAAATTATAAAACAAAAATAGGGATTAAAACGGAACATTATATACCCTATTCTAATAAATTTGTGTTAAATCTGTGAGTTGTTCTGCCTTGCGTTTGCTTTTTTCCGTTAATGCGGGCAGACGTTGATTATCGATCTTCGCAATCTCTGCAAATAACTCTCTCGCTTGATCTTTATTGCCGGAGTTTTCTAAAATTTCTGCTTTTTTAAATTTAAAAATTACATTTTTTGGGAGCCGTTCTGTCAATTCTTCCGCATAGTGCAGTGCCTCATCGTACCGCTCCTCCAAATTGTAGAGGTACATTAACAACATGGCCGCGTCATTGCTCACATAGCTGTCACTTTCAGCTGCGATTTTAAGCTCTTCAAAACCCTTCTCCATATCTCCCCTTAGCCCTGCAATATTGGTGGCCCACCTCAATTCGGATGGAACTGTTCCCATCATGTAGTAGAACATTCCTCTGCCTATTCTGGCGTCGGGACGATCTGTATCCAATGAGAGGAGTTGTCGGGTATAGCCGAAACCCGTCATACCGCTGCGAATGGCAACGCGATAGTTACTCTCTCCTGCAGCAACCAGACTTCTGTAGCCATGCAGACCACTGAGCAGCAGAACCATAGTTGTATCGTTAGGCGATGCATCCAGTTTCTTTTCACCAAGATTTACTGCTTTCTCAGACCGGGACAGAAATTCATTTGCCAGTTCTTTATTCTGATCAATAAAGAAATACTCCCAAAACGGCATCATGGAAGAGAAGAAATGAGGCTGTGGATCTGTCGGATCCTTATCCATCAACTCTTTAAACAGATCGTCAGCTTTTTCCCACTCTGTATTATAAAAAGCCTCTATCCCCTCCTGAAGTTTTTCATCATAGGCTGATGCTGTGTCTGTCTCTGAGGCGAACAGAGCTAATGAAGCTAATAATGTTATAAGCAAAGTCATGGGATAGTTTCGGTTAGTTGCTCTTTTGAGTGCAAATCCCAACTCTTTGTTCCATACTAGTAGTCGTTAATTTATTCGAGCTTCAGAAGCTTGATGAATATGTAGCATAACCCCATACTCCCTTCAGGAGTTCGCTTCTTAAATGCTTTCGGTCATGTAATATTGTCTGCTTACTTGTAAAATGTTTTACAATACAGTTATAAATCTACGCCTCAATATCATCTTCATCAAAATGTAGTGCTCCAAGTTTTCCTTCCGTGTGAGCCACAGCAACAGATACGGCCGCATCTCCCGTAACGTTTACAGCGGTTCGCACCATATCAAGAATACGATCAACTCCCAGAATTAATGCGATTCCCTCTATAGGAACCTGTATTGTCTGCAGCACAATCACCAGCATAATAATACCTGCACCGGGAACACCCGCCGCACCGATCGAAGCCAAGGTTGCCGTCAAAACAATGGTGAGCTGTTGCGCAATCGTCAGGTCCATGCCCAGTGCCTGCGCAATAAAAACAGCGGCAACGGCCTGGTAAAGACTTGTTCCATCCATGTTGATGGTTGCACCGACCGGCAGTACAAAACTGGATACCTCTTCGTCCACACCCAGATTTTTCTCAACCCTCTCCATCGTAACCGGAAGCGTTGCTGCACTCGAACTGGTACTGAAACCCAAGAGTACTGCAGGTTGAATTGCTTTGAAGAAGTCTCTTAACCTCATCTTGCTGAATATTTTAAAGAGGCTGGAGTAGACGATCATTACATGCAGAAAGAGACCGATAACCACAGCAATTGTATACCAGCCCAGAGCGCTCAAAAGTGTAAGTGCCTGCCCCAGATCATCACCTGCAAGATCCACGATTACCACGGCCATCAATGAAAATACTCCGTATGGGGCGGTCTTCATAATCAAATCCACGATCTTTATGATCACATCATTGAGCGACTCGAAGACGTTTATCAACACCTGTCCTTTTTGAATGGGTATTTTCACGATACCGATTCCTATCAGAATGGCAATAAAAACCACCTGAAGCATATTCGAATTATCTGAAGCCGCTTCAAAAAAGTTTTCGGGTACAATGTCTACGAAGAAATCCAGCGGGCTACGATCCAAAAGCTCCTGAGCTGCCTGATCGCGACCTTCAACGGAGCCGCCATAGCTCTCCATCAAACTTGTTCTGGTCTCCTCAGGAAGCGCTTTGCCGGGTTGCATAACATTAACAACACCTAAGCCAATTGTTATAGCCAGAGTCGTTGTAACCATATAGATAGCGATGGTTTTCCCTCCCATCCTGGAGAGCTGAGTCATGTCGTTCAGGTTTGATACTCCTACCACAAGTGAGGCCAGCACAAGCGGAACTGCAATCAGTTTAAGCAACGTGATAAATATGTCGCCAAACGGACGAATATAATTGCTGGTAAATTCATTTAAACCGACAACACTGGAAAAAAGTCCCCAGATAAGTCCCAGGATCATCCCAATGATAATTTGCCAGTGCAGCTTTCTGTACCACTTCATAGAGTCATTATTTTAATCGTTAGTAGAGTAATAAAACCACCTGTTCCGGTGGCCAGCCAATTTACAAAACAGTTTTTCAACATGGCATCCCGTTCTACCATGCTGTCTGATTTAAAAAGTTGAACGTTTCGGGTTTGAAATATCGCTCCCAGGAAGGAATCAGCCACGGATCCGGCAAAACCTGCTGCAGCTACCACTATTGCTATATTCAGATCGTATGGATCGGGTTGAATAAGAAGTAAAGAAGCAATCGCGATACTTCCAATTGCGGACGCTAAAGTGCCGGTAAAACTTATGCCGCCGTCTGTTCCGGGTTCAACTTTTTTAAACGTGGTAATGAGTCGTGTGCGTCCGGCTTTTCTGGATCCCAGCTCTGTAGCCCAGGTATCAGCTGTTGCGGCCGCAATTGCACCATATACGCCAAGAAGGATGTACTCAAACTCGAATAGAAACCATGCCAGGCAGAAAAGAGCCACCCAAAATCCGTTTGCCCAAACTTGATAACTGTCTCTTCTGCTGATATGATAGGGATCATCAGGCCTGAGAGGAACAGAGCCGTTAGCAATACCATCCGGACGTTTATTACGCGTAACCAGACTGCTGCTGAGAAAGAAAAATATGAGTGCCAATGCAGGCCATACACCACCAAAACCAAATGTTATTGTACCCAGCACGATGGCCGACTTGGTAGCATCGAGGGTAATCCAGTTCAGGAAAAATGCAAGATAAACAACAATTAATGAGAGGCCCAGGCCGGAAAGAATCATTAAGTGATCACTCAGTTTCCCCTCCAATACAAAAAGGAAAATGAGAATGATCCAGAAAAGATAGTTAATGAGCCTGTCCAAAATGTTTACGAGGTTGTATTGGGTGATGATTCATCCAGCTTGTGATCTCGCTTTAAAATAGCATAGATCACCAAAATATAACCGGCCAAAATTACAACAGGCGAAAAGTAGAGGGATATGATTCCGTAAACCTCGTTTTCCAATCTCATCGCCGTAAAACCTACAACAATCAACAACACTCCCAACCCAATCAATTTGTAGTTCAGGGGAGTGAATAGCATCGGTTTAGTGTCTTTTTTATTACGCCGTCTTGCAGACATTCTGAAATTAGTTTAATGATCGTTTCTTCTGATAATTCGGAACTTAATGAAAGTAAACAGACATTCTTTATTTTATCTGAGCAAAAAAAATTATGAGCTCGGCAAAGCTATATTTTCAATAAGCCAAATCGATGTTTAAGTTATTCAAATATCGGAAACCTGAAAAATGTTCTTTCACAGAGATTTATAAAAAATGAAAATCATATTGGCGTCGGCCAGCCCCAGACGCGCTCAACTGCTAAAACAGATCAATCTTACATTCCAAATCTACCCGTCAGATATTGAAGAAGTGATGGATGAAAGCCTCTCACCCGACCTTTTGGTGGAGTCGCTTGCAAAACAGAAAGGAGAATCTGTTCGGCATGAACATCCGGATTCATTTATAATTGCGGCAGATACCATTGTTACGCTGCACGGTAATTATCTGGGCAAACCGGTTGATGAACATGATGCTGAAGCCATGCTTCAAAATCTGAGTTCAGAAACCCATGAGGTCTACAGCGGCGTGTATCTTGCATCGACTCATAAAAATGGAAAGACGATCAGCAGCCACACTTTTTCGGAGAAGACGAAAGTAACATTCGGTGCGTTAGATGAATCAGAAATCAAAGATTATGTTGCAACCGGCAGTCCGATGGATAAAGCCGGCTCCTATGGCATACAGGATGATTTCGGTGCCGTGTTTGTCAAACAGATTCACGGTGACTATAATAATGTAGTCGGTTTTCCCCTGCACGCTTTCTACCAACAGGTAAAACGTCGATTTCCAACAATTTTCAATCAACTTTTTAACCGTTCCTGATGTTCAAAAAAGGTCTTCCGCTTTTACTGTTTGCCTTTTTGCTGATGTCAGAAATTTCTGTTTCTCAGAACAGAGATTTCCAGACGGCAACACAGCTGATTCAGCAGCAAAATTATGAAGAGGCCGTTCCTATACTCAGCGATCTTCACGAGCAGAACCCGGCCTCGTATGTGTTTTTTGATCAATTCGTTGATGTACTGATCAAAACCAGTAATCTGGACCGGGCTGAAGAGGTGACCCGAAATCAAATCCGACGCGGTTATGTAACACTTCAGGCACAGGGACTTCTGGGGGAGATATTACATTTAAAAAGTGAACGCGAAAAAGCCCTCGAAGCCTGGCATGCTGCACTCGAAAACGCATCAGGGAATATTCAGGCTTACTATATTATTGCATCGTCTATGAACAACCGGCGAGAATATGATGAAGCGATACACACATACAAACAGGCACGTGATCTGCTCAACAATCAGACACTGTTTCTGAACGAACTTGCCAACACCTATTTACAGGCCGGAAGGTTTGATGAATCGGTCAATGAGTACTATCAGCTGATCCTGGAGTCTCCGCGGCAGATGTCAATCGTTCAGCAACGATTTTTTCAGATGAGAGATCAGCAGCTGTATGACATCGCTTCGTTTGAGTTGGAAGATCTATTACTCGACCTCTCTGTATCTCACGAAGCATACTCTGCCCTCTACCAGCTCCTCTCCTGGCTACTGTTAGAGACCGAAGAGTATCAAAGAGCATATAACTTTGCGCGTCACTACGAAGAAGAGACTCCCTACTCGGTATACTCACTTTTCTCTTTAGGGAACCGGTTTCTATCGGCCAAACAGTTTCAGCATGCTGAGAATGCATTCAAATATTATCAAAACAGCACAAACCTGACAACCCGGTATCGCGCCTACGACGAATTGAGCAATACCTATCTGCAATGGGCAAACTTTGCCGAACAGAATAACTTAACTCCGGCAGATTCCATACACACTCTCTACCAAAAGTCATACGAAACTGCCGTAGAGCTAATTAATGAACAGCCCGACTATCAACAGGCAGACAGAGTACTCTCCAGGCTGGTTGAGCTTTCCCTTGATGTTTTCAAGAACAGGGAGAGTGCCGGCCGATGGTTTCAAACGCTTAGAGATAGATCAGGTACCGGTGATCCATACACTCTCTATACTGAAGGCCGGATAGCTATCTTTGATCAAAATTTTAGTTCGGCTCGTCAACATTTGGCGAGAGCCGACCGGGCAACAGATCAGTCAAACCTATCTGAAAAAGTCAGATACTTCTCTGCTCTGTCCGATTTTTTTGCCGGTGATTCAGAGTTTGCTGAAATTCAGCTCAGATCTCTTGAGAGACGAAATGATTCATACTACGCAAATGATGCCATCAAGCTCCGAATGTGGATTCAAAACGGCACGCGTGCCGACACTACCGGCTCAGTTTTAAAAACCCTTGGCGAAGGAATGTATGCACTGCACACGGGCCGTTACGATCAGGCCGTTGAACAGTTATCCCCTCTTTTAGAAAACCCACGAGCACCCCTTGTTGATAATTTGACCGTTGAACTATCTACCGCCCTGCCGGAAAAATACAGTCCGCTTAAATTGAAGCTTATCAATCAGCAGCTTGAATCCAATTCCGGGTCTCCCCTGCTTGAACGCCTGATGTGGGATCGTGCTCTCCTGGTTGAACAGATTGTAGAGGGAAGAATTATCATCGACGGGGATCGCACTGCCGAAGAAAGGTTTTTCTATCCCGATGTGCAGACTGAATTTACAAAAGCGGATGCCGAACAGTTTTATGAAGATATCATACTTTCATTTCCCGGTGGATTTTATGCATCATTTGCGAGGGAAAAATTGCAACAATTTCAAACAGAGTATTTGTGATGAAGTTATTTAATACGGTGGTATTGACCGCTCTTTTTATCTGTTCAGTATTTTTAAATACCACAGCACAAAATAGGGTTTTAATCCCCATGGATGGGTCTCAAAGTAACCATCTGAAAGCTTATGGGATTATTTTTAATCACCTGAA
The DNA here is from genome assembly GCA_001564065.1 of Chitinophagaceae bacterium T5-Br10_B2g13. Taxonomy (GTDB): domain Bacteria; phylum Bacteroidota; class Rhodothermia; order Balneolales; family Balneolaceae; genus Rhodohalobacter. The sequence goes on along the minus strand of LKNA01000014.1, from coordinate 39,073 downwards.
TGAAGGTGAAACAGGCCAGTGGCTTCTGAATTACAGAGGCGGAAGTTTTCTCACTACAGAGAGTCACGATATTGTGAGGAAGAGCCGGATTAGAAATGTGAGTATTGAAATAATTTCTGAGTCTCAGGCGTCTCAAATCATCCGTGAAGTAGAAAATCCCGGTGTAAATATGGCGGCTGTAAATCTGGAAGCAGCCCCGAACATTGCCGTCTACACACCCCCCGGTTCTCTGCCGTGGGATGACGCCGTTACCCTGGCTCTCGACTATGCAGAAATTCCGTACGACACCGTCTACGACCGCGAAGTTTTATCCGGTGAATTGAGTAATTACGACTGGCTCCACCTGCACCACGAAGATTTTACCGGCCAGTTTGGTAAATTCTGGAGCATGTATCGAAACGCTCCCTGGTATATCAATCAGGTGCAGGAGAAACGGGCTCTGGCTGAAGAGCTCGGCTATGAGAAAGTGAGTCATCTTAAGCTCGATATTGTTCACGGTATACGTGATTTTGTGGGCAACGGAGGGTTTATGTTTGCCATGTGCTCTGCTACCGATACATTCGATATTGCACTGGCTGCCGACGGCCTCGATATCATCCCTACGGAAATTGACGGTGACCCGATCGCTCCGGATGTTAACAACCGGCTTAATTTCGAGAACACATTCGCATTTGAAAATTTTGAGGTGGTAACGGATCCCTATGAATATGAACACGCCACAATTGATATTGAAGTAGATCTGAATCGAATCAGTGAGAGTCTCGACTACTTTACACTTTTCGATTTTTCTGCCAAATGGGACCCGGTTCCAACCATGCTCACTCAAAACCACGTGAGCAGTATTCGCGGATTTTATGGACAGGCTACCGCTTTTCAGAGAGATAAGATTAAGAGCAGTGCTGTAGTGCTTGCAGAGTCACCCGGACGAGATCAGGTAAAATATTTACACGGGAATTACGGCTCGGGCACATTTACGTTTTATGGGGGGCACGATCCTGAAGATTATACGCACCGGGTTGGTGATCCGCCAACGGACTTGAGTTTGCATACGAACAGCCCCGGTTATCGGCTGATTTTAAACAATATCCTCTTCCCTGCTGCAGAGAAAAAGAAAAAACAGACGTAGTAAAGGTCTCAGGCTTCAGGCTTCAACGGACAAGGTATTATTGCCGTCACTTCGAACTCCTAATTTTGCCCAAAAAGCGGGTAACACTGTTGAGGAGGTGACAGGAAAGTCCCCTCTTGCCTGTCCCGAGCGCTTCGGGGAGAGGGAATTTAGGGGTGTGTTCGAACAGGCTAAAAAACATTGATTCAAGACAATAAACACATATTCTACCAATCTGTCACCGATAGACTGTCGAGAACAAGGGTACTCTCATCTCCCGAATTCCGACGTGTATTTCATTGAGAGTTCACAGTGATCTTTGTGAATACCTTCTTGTTCGTAGTAGTTAAAAGTACCAATCATAAAGCGAAGGACAATTCACACTTTTACCTTTTTACTTTTCATTTATTCCCCAAACCACTCTACATATATCTAAACAATCTTTCTATCTTCTCTGCATACTGATAATGCTCAACTCACACACTGTAATCTGCCCATGAAGCCATCCCGAAAATTTGAAGACCTTGTTGAACTCATTGCTATTCTACGTAAAGAGTGCCCATGGGATCGAAAACAGACGCACCACAGCATTAAGGATAACCTGATTGAAGAGGCATATGAAGCCGTGGAAGCGATCGACAATAACGACATGGATGAGCTTTGCAAGGAACTGGGCGATCTTCTTCTTCACGTGGTTTTTCAAACCAAGATGGCAACCGAAACCGACAGTTTTGATATCGGTGATGTGATCCAGGGTATATCTGAAAAACTGATCCGCCGGCACCCTCACGTATTCGGCGAAACCGTGGCCGATGAGGAGAATCGGGTAGCCGAAAACTGGGAAGCGATCAAACTGAAAGAGGGTCGTGAATCCATTTTGGATGGAGTACCCAAACATCTGCCCGGTTTGATTCGGGCACAGCGAATGCAGGAAAAAGCGGCGAATGTTGGATTTGACTGGGCTGAGTGGCAGCTCGCATGGAATAAACTGAATGAAGAGATTGATGAGTGGCGCAACGCGGTTGAAAATCAGACGGCTAAGGAACAGCAGGAAGAGTTTGGCGATCTCCTTTTCAGCCTTGTGAATGTAGGAAGACTGATTGGGCTAAATGCAGAAGATGCCATACGCGGGGCAAATAAAAAATTCATTCACAGATTTCAGCATATTGAAAAGAGACTAAAAGAGAATAAACGATCCATAGTGGAAGCTTCCCTGGAAGAGATGGATGAGCTGTGGAACGAAGCAAAGAGTCAATCAGGAAAGCAGGACAACTCTTAACAGACTTTTACCTCTAAAACTACTTCTAAAAGCGCTTACTTTTTTGTATTTTATTAGCATAAAAAAGAAAATTTCTGCGTGCCAAAGAAGTTGACGCTCACTGAACGATTTATATTCATTAAGGTTATCCATTCTTAGGAGACACGTTCAGTTTTTTTAAGATGTAATATCACGCATTTGCAGAGATAATAATGTTAATTAAAACAGGACTAAAATAATGGCGCACCATAATTTGGATAATATCGATACAAGCGAATATCCGCATATCAACAGGGGTTTAGACGGTATTGTTGCTTTTTCTACCACTAAGAGTTCTATTGACGGCCAAAAGGGTGAATTAATCTATTCAGGGTACAATATTGATGTTCTGGCAGATAGTGCAACTTTCGAGGAAGTTTGCTTTTTGCTATGGAACGACAGGCTTCCCAATAAGTCTGAACTTGACGATCTTAAAAAGCAGTTGATAAATCAGCGCGAACTGCCAAAACCGGTTCTTGAATACATTAAAACTACCAATAAAGAAGCAGAGCCAATGGCTGTTGTAAGAACAGCTGTCTCTATGCTGGCTGACTTTGAAACAGACAGTACCGGTGATAAGGCTAAAGACAGCCGCAATCACGCGATCTCAATGACGGCTCAGATACCTACCATTATCGCAGCTTTCGACAGATCCCGAGAAGGCAAAGAGATTGTATCTCCCCTTAAAGAAGGCAGTACAGCATTTAATTTTCTCTATATGCTTAACGGTGAGAAACCGGGTGATGCTGCTGAAAAAACCATGGACCTCTGCCTTATTCTGCATGCAGAGCACGGAATGAATGCTTCAACGTTTACGGCCAGAACCATCTGTGCAACTGAGTCGGATATGTTTTCTGCCGTAACCGGTGCGATCGGTGCCCTGAAAGGTCCGCTCCACGGTGGTGCCAACACCGCTGTTATGAACACTCTGCTCGAACTTGAAAAAGAGGGCGACAGCGCAGATGCGGTAGAGTTCACAAAGATGAAACTGAAAAATAAAGAGAAGATCATGGGTTTTGGCCACAGGGTGTACAAAACCTTTGACCCCCGTGCTGTTCACCTTAGAAAAATGTCGAAAAAACTTTCTGAAGAGACCGGACATGAAAATCTTTATCAGTGGTCTGAAGACATGCTGAAAACCATGAAGGAAGAAAAAGACATCGATCCAAATGTTGACTTCTTTTCAGCTACAGTTTACTACTCTATCGGTATACAGCCCGATCTTTATACCTGTATTTTCACCATGAGTCGTTTTAGCGGCTGGTCTGCTCACTACATCGAACAGTCAGAAAACAACCGGCTGGTTCGTCCAAGAGCTCTCTACATTGGTGAAAAGAACCTGGAATGGACACCGGTTGAAAAGCGATAGAGCTCTTCTAAGATTCTATCAAATTAAAACCCTGTCGGTGTAAACCGGTGGGGTTTTGTTTTTTAAGCTTTTGGTAAAAACCGAGATATCACAATTAAACAAGTATCTTACCTATCCTTTCAGCGCTACTCTGGCCATCGATATCCGCATATCATTTAGTCAATAATACTAAAATTCTGAACTGTGGTAGCCGGATAAAAAAATCCCGACTGAATTGAATCAGCCGGGATTAAAGCGATCTTCAAGAGTTGATAATAATGGTTACACTACATCTTCGATGGGATTGTACTCCATATCAAATGCATCTGCAACATATTTGTAGACGATCTTACCGTCAGCAATATTTAATCCCTTTATCAGAACAGGATCATCATTCAGTGCTTTCTCCCATCCTTTATTCGCAATTTGTGCAGCGTATGGAAGTGTAACGTTGGTCAGACCCAGAGTAGACGTGTACGGAACAGCCCCCGGCATGTTGGCTACACAGTAGTGCACAACATCATCAACCTCATAAATCGGTTCATCATGGGTTGTGGCTTTTGAAGTTTCAAAGCATCCACCCTGATCAATGGCAACGTCAACCATTACCGTACCTGGACGCATCAAACTAAGCATATCTTTGGTAACCAAACTTGGCGCTTTGGCACCCGGAATGAGTACCGCACCAATGATCAGATCCGTCGTAGGAAGAAGATTCCTGATGGTTCCTTCAGTTGAAAAGAGTGTGTTCACATTCTTAGGCATCACGTCGTCGAGATACCGCAGTTTCGGAATATTGATATCCAGAATTGTTGTGTTTGCACCCATTCCGGCTGCAATTTTTGCAGCGTTAACACCAACTATTCCTCCACCCAGAACTAAAACATTAGCTGGCGGTACTCCGGGAATTCCCCCCATCAACACACCACGGCCTCCGAATGTTTTTTCCAGATATTTTGCTCCTTCCTGAGCAGCCATACGTCCGGCAACTTCACTCATTGGAACAAGCAGTGGAAGTGAACCGTCGGCTTTTTCTACGGTTTCGTAAGCAATAGCAATACACTTCGATTTCTGAACAGCTTCTGTCAATTCACGGCTTGCAGCAAAGTGAAAGTATGTGAAGATAATCTGACCTTCCCGCATGCGAGGATACTCCTCTTTTATCGGCTCCTTCACCTTCATAATCATTTCGGCTTTTTCCCAAACCTCTTCTACATCATCAACAATAGTTGCGCCGCTCTGCTCATACATTTCGTCTGTAAAACCGCTTCCAAGTCCGGCTCCTTTTTCAATAAGAACTTTATGTCCTTTATTTTTCAATTGAAGAGCGCCGCCCGGCTGCAGAGATACACGATTTTCAAGAGTCTTTATCTCTTTAGGTACTCCAATAATCATTATATAGCTCGTTTTATTTATCTTTTAAAAGTCGCTATAAAGGTAGGAAACTTTCTGCAAAAGGCGAGGGAAAATCGTGTAAAAGAGAGCAAAAGAGAACTGCGTTCAGTTTTCATCGGAATCAATTGCCCGGCAGTAAGATGAAGATATCAGGAATTATACTTTTTACACCACTAATCTGCTTTCCTTTTGTTGCTTATGATCTTCTCAGCTCTCTTCACGCCATCAGGCATTAGCTCAATATGCCCGTATAAAAATGGCCCGCCAATCGTAGATAGTGCAACCATGTTTTTGTCACTGAGATACTCGAGGTAGTTTTTCATCTCCAGTCGATCCAGCTTTATGGCTTTATTGAGTTGTTCTACTTCTATTCGTTCACTGTTTGTCTCTCTTGAGATCCGTAATGCCGTTAACAGGATATCATCCAGTTTCGAATTAAAACTTGAGCCAATTAACATAAACTGAGTTTGGTTAAACGTATGGCTCAATAATGAAGATATGATCTTAAATAATCGTTACGCCAGCATTATCAATTTGTAAACATGAACCGATCACGGATAGATAACATTTGTCAGGAATAGTCCGCAGGCAGGTGCAGAAAATGCTTTTTGGCGAACTTCATCACCACTTAGAAGACCTTCAAATTTGTTTAAGCTGATCTTCCCGACCGATACCTGAATCATACTTCCTACCAGCCGGCGTACCATGTGGCGTAAAAACCGATTTCCCTCTATCTCGTATACCAAAAGTCCGGAATCTTCTGTCCAATTGCTTTCTGTGATTGAACAGATTGTTGTTCCGAACTCCTCTTCGTTGGGTATACAAAAATTGATAAAATCGTGCTCTCCCAAAACCAATTCTGCACATGTTTTCAAAAGTTCGACATTCATATCCTGAAAATAGCACCAGACATAGTTTCTGTGAATAGCAGCAGGTAAAGGCGATACCTGATAGCGATATGCTCTTTTGATGGCTCCAAATCGTGCATGAAAATTTGGATCAGCCGGTTCAATCTTCTTTAGCACCACATCCCCGGGCAGTAATCCCCTCAAAGCGTGTTCAATCCGGTTGAGAGAGTAGCGGTCCGGCAGATCAGCATGTGCTGTTTGCGACAGAGCGTGAACACCAGAGTCAGTTCTCCCCTGACCAATAATATTGATCTCTTTCTGATAAAGTTTACTGAGTGCTTCCTCAATAACCCCCTCAACCGTTCGTACATCAGGTTGCCGCTGCCATCCCTTAAAATCAGTCCCCTCATATTCGAATGTAAGTTTAAATCGGTTCATGATGAGATCCCGGCGTATTTAAAAACGGATTTTAAGATGCGCTGCTGCTCCCGAAGTTTCAACTCTTTGAATGGCGGAATCCGATTGACTGAACACAGGCAGTATCGTCAATTCAGCCCTGTTTGTACCTGCTGATTCCAAATCATTTTGTACACGATTATATGCACTAATCGCACTGATGATTCGATTCACAACCATGATGCCGGCCAGTGCCGGAATTTGACTTCGTATTCGATCTGAATCGGATCGCATTTCCCTGAATCTGTTACGATCTTCGGTACCCTGCCAGTTCCACCTGTTTTCAGGTGTGTCCTCAATCAGCCGATTCCAGTTACGGGCGCGCAACTGATAGTCGTTATAATCATCAAGTGAATTAAAATCAGCCACGGCAAGCCGAAAAGAACGGTCTCTTGATGCCAGATCTATTCCGGCTTTGAGGTTAGCAAAAGTGATAAAATCGTTTTCTATTCGATTTGCACGAACATTAAATCCAAATATCGATCCGATTAAAGCGGCATCAGATCCCAGATGCACAGCCCCACGGCTGTTGTGCTGATCACCCGCATAAAAATGCCCCCAGCCGGGAAAAACCAACGAGCGTACAAATGCTGCCGTTGGTGATTTTTGCTCCGTAATATCAACCTTTAAAGAAGAATTGTCCTGATTAGATTGAGTATAACTGTACTGAGCTGAAACTGCAGATATTCCGGTTACTGATGTGATCAGTATCAGGAACAGTAGAAAAGGTTTCAGACGTGGTAATTCGATCATAGGGATTTAAAGATCATCAATCCGGGTAGATTGACTTCTTAGCTGCAAGAAGTGTGTTTTTCATCAGCATGGCTACCGTCATAGGTCCCACGCCGCCGGGTACCGGCGTGATCCAGCTCACTTTATCTTTCAAACTTTCAAAATCACAGTCTCCGGTTAACTTATAGCCTCTTTCGTTGGTTTCATCGGCAACCCGGTTAATTCCAACGTCAATCACCACAGCCCCTTCTTTCACCATTTCCGCCTTAATCAGGTTTGGCTGTCCGGCAGCAACAACCAGTATATCTGCAGAAATCGTGTGCTGAGTAATATCTTTCGTGAATTTATGGCAGGTGGTTGTGGTTGCCTTTCCGGATGAATTTTCCCGGGAAAGCATGATAGACATTGGTGTTCCCACAATATTACTGGCTCCAACCACCACGGCGTGTTTCCCTTTTGTAGGGATGCTGTAATATTTAAAAAGTTCAAAAATACCGGCCGGTGTACACGATTTAAACGTCGGCTGATCGAGCGTCAATCGGCCAATATTCATAGGATGGAATCCATCCACATCTTTCCGGTGATCGATGCTCTCAATAACGGCGTGTGACGAAAGGTGTGACGGTAATGGAAGCTGAACCAGAATGCCGTCAATCGAATCATCTTCATTGAATCCCTGAATCACTGATTTAAGCTCCTTTGCTGAAACGGTATCCGGTAGGTGTGTAGTATCGGTATCAATTCCAACTTCTTCGCAGGATCGGGTTTTAGCACGGATGTAGGTTGAAGACGCCGGATCATTTCCCACTTGCAGCACCTGTAGAAAAGGACGCCTGTTACCCGCTTTCACCCAATTCTCTACATCATCCCTGATCTGTTCTTTCAGTTCTGATGCTACCTTTTTTCCATCAATTAATTTTGCTGACATAGATTAATTATTCTGATGATTCAGTTCTTAGTTTGCCTTTAATTATCGCTCAATATCGTATTTCTTCATCTTGTTGTAGATGTGGCTTCTTCGAATTTCAATAGCCTCTGCTGTTGCTGATACATTCCAGTTATACTTCTCCAGTTTTTTAACCAAAAAGAGTTTTTCAGCTTCCTCTTTAAACGCCTGGAAACTCTCCAGGTCATCGATCAGTTCTCCCACAACCCTCCCTGAGCTCTGTTTACCAACCACGAGCCTTCTCACGTCATCGGCCGTAATTTCATCATCGGGCGAAAGGATTGCGAGTCGCTCAACTACATTCTGTAATTCCCTGATATTACCTGACCAAGTGTGCGCCTTCAAAGCAGATATGGCATCTTCAGAAAATGTTTTGTTCGAAAAAACGATATCCTCCTCTCCCAGTTTAGATAAAAACTTCCTGGCCAGAAGGGGAATGTCTTCCTTTCGTTCTCTCAAAGGCGGAATATGAATTGGTATTACACTCAATCGGTGGTAGAGATCTTCCCTGAACTCTCCATTACTGATCGCCTTTTGTAAATCTTTATTCGTTGCTGATATCACCCTCACATCAACTTCGATATTTTCTGAACCTCCCACACGGGTAATCTTATTTTCCTGTAGTGCGCGAAGAACTTTTGCCTGCGCATCGGGGCTCATATCACCGATCTCATCCAGAAAGAGAGTTCCGCCATCTGCCTGTTCAAATTTTCCGATACGCTGCTTTACAGCACCTGTAAACGATCCTTTCTCATGACCAAACAGTTCACTTTCGAGTAGTTCGGAGGGAATAGCGGCGCAGTTCACGTCAACAAAAGGTTTAGAAGCCCTTCTGCTCTGGCTGTGAATGGATCTTGCAACAAGCTCTTTTCCTGTTCCGTTTTCTCCTGTAACGAGAACGCGGCTGTTGGTTGCAGCGATCTTGGAAATAGTATCTTTAATCTTTTTGATGGGCGCACTCTCACCAATAATTTCTGATGCACCATGCAACTCCGATCGTATCTGACGATTTTCGCGCTCCAGCTCACTGCTCTTCAGGGCATTTCGAACCGTTACGAGCAGGCGGTTAAGGTCAGGCGGTTTTTCCAGAAAATCGTAAGCCCCTTTCTTTGTGGCGTCCACGGCTATTTTGATGGTTCCATGGCCTGAGATCATGATCACCGGCAATCCCGGCTTCTTCTCCTTTATCTTTTCGAGAGTCTCAATGCCGTCCATCCCCTTCATTTTAATATCGAGAATTACGAGGTCTACATCTTTACCGGAAATGATTTCAAGTGCTTCACTCCCGTTCTCAGCTTCTTCAACTTTATATGACTCGTATTCAAGTATATCCCGCAGAATATTTCTGATGCTCTTTTCATCATCCGTTATTAAAATCTGCGGCTGTTTACTCATCGTCTAATAGGTATTATGTAGATATTCCAGGATTCTTTCGTGCACCCAGTCCACGTGGGCCGTCGACGCCGTGTAGTTATTTGTAGCAATCGTAACCGTTAGCTGTTGATTTGAGTTTGTTGTCAGATAACCGCTTAATGTTCGCACACCGGACATAAAACCGGATTTTCCATAAAATTTTTCACTAAATGAACTGTTCCTGAATCGGTGCCCGAGTGTTCCGTTCAATCCGCCAACGGAGAGTGATTCGTACATGGCGTCGAACCATGGTTTATCCTTGATGGAATTAAGATACAGATTTAAATCCGAAGCCCGAATCAAATTGGCCGGAGCCATTCCGGAAGCATCTCTCAGCCTGACGACAGAAGTATCCATACCTGCCGAGTTCATAAACTCCTTAATAACCTGAAGCCCAATTTCGGTACTCCCCTGTGTATTGTAGACATGACTGCCTATTTTTTTCGTCAGCATTTCAGCAAACAAATTGTCGCTTTCACGGTTCATCCAGGTTATCATCTTATGAAGCGGCTCAGAGGTATGCGTTGAGAGTACTTTAAATCCATCACGTTTCCAGGAATAGTAATCACTTTCTACAATAAGCTGTCCTCTAACCCGTATACCGCTATCCTCCAAATAGCGGGAAAACGTATCGATAAAGTAGGTTGATGGCGAAAGCACCGAAAGAGGCTCCGTTTCGTAATATCCCTGGGGCAGTGTACTTCGAAGGATTATCGTGTTTGTACCGAGCACTCTGCGGTACGATTCATTAAACTTCGTACCGGCCGGTGTAATCGTCTGCTGGTTTAAAAACTCGACGTATGGTGTGTTAAAAGGAAACCAGCGAATGGTAGGTTGGGAGCCAACAGATCCCTCAGCTACAACTTCCAGATCCACCACATTAAAATTGAATGAGAGAGCACTGATTTCCGGAGCGTAGTAGTACGAAAGGTCGTCCCACTCCCATCCGCGGGGATAAGGAACGTCATCAAAAAGTCCGTCGTAGGCAATAATGCTTCCGTCAATTTGCTCGATGCCCAAAGAGTCCAGCACCTGGTACCACTCTTCAAACAAAAAAAGAGGATCGTCGTAAAATTCACCATTTATTGATGGGTCTCCACTTCCTTCTACAATCAGATCGCCCACCCAGCGATTTCCGACTATATCTCCCCTCCCATAAAGTGTTGTGGTAAATCGATAATCTTTGCCCAGCACATCCATTACAGCGCCAGATGTGATTAGTTTCAGGTTTGAGGCAGGCCGGATTAAATTATTTCCGTTCAAATCCTCAAGTATTTTTCCAGAACTGTCGGACACCTGGATAGCCCAGAATGCATCATTTGCCCTGCTTCGATCGATCATAAAATCGATTTCAGAAGAGATCTGACTGAATACTGATTGCTGGCTCTGAATAAAAAAGAAACTCAGAAAAAGCAGCAGAAATTTAAATGTATATGAAAGTTGAGCACTCTTCATAGGCGCTAATATCAGGTGGCAAAATAGCGTTGCTCTTCTTGATGAAATGCGTCATAAATCTCTTCCGGCGTATCACAGTCGCTTAAAATTTCGCGAAAGGAGACACTGTTCATCAATCTGGAAATTCTGCTCAAAAGTTTAATGTGAATGGTGTGTTTAGACTCCGGGCCAACCAGTAAAAATACCATTTGAACCGGTTCACCGTCAATAGATTCGTAATCGATCGGATTTTTCAACTTAGCGAAACTGGCATAATTTTCATCTATCGATTTTACTTTCCCATGTGGGATGGCCAAGCTTTTGCCTACACCTGTAGACATGATCTCCTCTCTTTCGAAAACAGATTTACGTATCTCTTCCAGCTGCTCAGAATCAACCTGGCCGGATAGTGCCTGAATCATCTTTTCGAGCAGTTCTTCTTTAGAGTTTACATCAAGATTGGCTAGAATAGTCGATTTTTCGAGTAGTGAATGGATATTCATAAAAATGATTCAAGATCCGGTTTTTTGTACGTCTGAATATAGTGAGCATACAGCATACTCTTCAATATTATTCTGAAGTGACCCGGATTATTTTCCAAGCCTGTTTTATATCATAAAAACGATCATATGCGCAGGTAAATTCCCCTCATCTCTCTGTTAAAATTTTGTACCTTTAGTGCCACACATTGTACCTGTCATTTTATGCTTAAATCTTCACTTACAATTCTTAAAAAAGAGATCACGCAGGAGCTTCGCACAAAATATGCGATTAATACACTCCTTGCGTTTACGGGTGCTGCCCTGCTGCTTATTCTATTCACATTAAGCGCACAACAGCTCGACCCTACTCCCAAAAGCGGACTGGTATGGATTGTCATTCTATTTGCTGCCATGACGGGGATGATTAGATCTTTTGTGCAGGAAACGGAGAAGAAAACATGGGAACTGCTCCGGCTCAACTCCAGGGCTACTGAGGTATACACCGGAAAGCTGGTCTACAATTTTCTGTTTCTTTTAATCCTCCATGTCTTCACCTTTTTTTTCTACATTGTGATGATGAACATGACAATCATCCATCTGCCATACTTTCTGCTTTCTATACTGTTTGGAGCCGCGGGACTATCATCTGTAACCACCCTGGTTTCTGCTATGATCTCGAAAGCAGATCGAAAAGGAGCAGTATTTTCTGTTTTATGTATCCCGCTATTGGTTCCACTGCTGCTTATCTTAACCCGTACAACCACAATTGCCCTGGTTAGCGGTCCCGACGGATCAGAGTTGAATGATCTGGCCGCGCTGGTTGGTTATTGCGGAACAACCATTGCTGCCGGTGTACTACTTTTTGATTATATCTGGGATGAATAGATCTTTAAATGAATTAACCTGATGAGCCTACTGAAAGAAAATATATCGTTTGGAGACCGCAGACTTGTAGGGCAGTTCGACGCCCGCGAGAAAGTTGAACGAATTCTGAAAAGTGACAGGCTGAGTCATGCATATCTGCTGACAGGGCCATCCGGGGTTGGGAAAACTGCGTTTGCATTAACCATGGCTGAGGCGATCAATGGGGTGGATAACCTAACTGATTTAAAAGGTACCGCAGAGTCGAAAAAATCGAGCTGGTTTGCTCACCCCGACATCCACCTTTTTATTCCGTTTCCATCGAAGGGTGAAAGTGAGATACAGCCCAGAATTGAGATGGTTGCACAAGATCCATACGAAATTGTTGATTTTGCAGTTCGTCCGGCTCTGAACAGCGAAAACATCTCAAAAAACAGGCGGGCATTCTATCCCATCGATTACTATCGGTCAGACATTCAGCCGCTGATGAAATACAACCCAAACGAAGGGCGACGAACGGTGGTGATCATCACTGAGATCGATACTATGCGAAAAGAGGCTGCAAACGCCTTTCTGAAATTTCTGGAAGAGCCCTCTTCTAAGCTTGTATTTATACTTACCGCAACAAAAACCGACCAGCTGCTTCCAACAATTATATCAAGGTGCCAGCAAATCCGGTTAAATCCCCTTCCTGACGAGGAGATTCGAAATGGGCTGATCCAATATGATAATAAGTCAGAAGAGGAGGCCTCATTTTTAGCCAGAATGGCTGACGGTAATTATGCACTTGCGCGTTACTTCGATGTAGAAACATTAAAACAGACACGAACCGAGATCATCGAATTTTTGAGATATTCCTATACACAGGATGTTCCCGCGCTTCTTCAAATCATCAACGACTGGAACAGTAAGCTTAATACCGAGAATCAGATAGCCGTCTGTAATTCTCTTGAGCAATTTTTGCGCGATATTTTGGTTTATCGTGAACAGAGAGAAAGCACACTGATCACCAATGTAGATCAGCTGGAGGTGATTAAAAAGTTTACGGCATCCATGAAAGATGCACGTATTGTTGAGATGATTGAACACCTGCAGGATCTGAAGCAGCTGCTCTATCAGAATGTGCAGCTTAAGTACATTTTTACCACACTTTCGATGCGCTACAGCAGCCTGATGCGGGGGATGGATCCCCTGATTGATGAAAAAGAGGGTTGGAAACACCTCCCCGCGCTCACAGAAATGTAACTGACGTATGGATAACAACACTTTACCTTTTTTAAAAATGCAGGGTGCGGGCAATGATTTTGTCCTTTTCGATAACCGCACACTTAAAATCGATGATGATGAACTCTCCAAAATCGCCCCGGTTCTTTGCGACCGGAAATTTGGTGTGGGCAGTGACGGTTTGATAGCCCTCTGTTACGATTCATCAAAAAAGGCGGATCTGGTGATGGTCTATAAAAACCCGGACGGCAGTGATGCCGGAATGTGCGGAAACGGAGCCCGCTGTTTTGCCGCTTACGCCGTAACGCTCGGTTCACCGACTGAATTTAGTTTCCGGGTTCATGACAAGATTTATAAAGCTTCTGTTGATGAAAACAATGTTATAATCTCATTTCCACTCGAGACGAAGGTAGCAGAGGAAAAAGTAGGGTCAGAAGCCGTTTTAAACGTCTATACGAATACCGAACACGTTGTCTGCCCCGTACAGCAAGATCAGCTTGAAGATGAGAAACAACTAATTACAGACGGGCGATATCTGCGATACCATAACTACTACCAGCCTGTTGGTACCAACGTAAACTTTATTGCCGGAATTAACTCCGATGAGCTCTGCCTGCAAACCTACGAGCGCGGAGTAGAAAATCTTACCCTTGCTTGCGGAACCGGTGCCATCGCTTCTGCACTGGCATGGCATCATCTTCAGCAGATTGGCGATGGTTCATTTAGTTATAATGTTAAGGTAAGAGGCGGTATGTTAAAGGTGCATTTCGATTTTGACGATACGACCGGCAGCTATAAAAATATTAAACTGGAAGGGCCGGCAACATTTGTATTTGAGGGACAGTATTATTTATAACATTCAGTCATACCGTCACCTCCTGTTCTCTACTTTCATCATTCCACTCCTCATCTTTACAATTCATGGATGTTCAGGAACCGAGCGGACTGCAAACGACCGAAGAGCAACTCAAGCTGGTTCAATTGAACACTATTTTACACTTCCGCAATCCGCTGCCCCCGCACATCCGATTTACTCCGTACAGCTCTACCCTTCTGATCGCCCAAATGAAGCTCCTTTTTTGAATTTAAACAGCAATGTTCAGCTTACACTCCGGTTTGAAACTCTTGGCTTCGACTCACACTCTTATGAAATCTCATTTACCCACCATAACCCCGATTGGTCTGAGTCAGGCCTTTCCCCCGACCAGTTTTTCACCGGTTTTGGCCGGCATGATATTCCCGGTGGAATTTTAAGCCGCACAACACAACCTTACTATCGGTCGTATCCTTATCAATTTCCAAACCACAATGTGGGGTTCAGAGTCAGTGGTAACTATATGCTTCACGTTCACAACAGAGATACCGGAGAGCTCGAATTCTCTCTGCCCTTTTTCGTTTTTGAAAACGAGGGGACTATCGTATCCACTGCTGAAACCCTTCGATCGGCAAGATACCGGCACAGGGTAATGCATCGCCCTGTAAGCAGATATCTGTTGCCGGACTGGCTGGATCAACCTCAGTTCGATCTCTCTTTCTATTACAGCCAAAACCAATTCTGGGGACGTGCTCCCGAAGCAAGAGAACTTGATTTTTCCAATCCTAATGAAGTACAGTTTGAACTCTCTCATAACCGGCCATTTTTGGGAGATTATGAATTCCGGATCCTGAATCTGACCGATGTTGAACAACTGAGCAGAACCATTCTGGATGTTGACAGAAGCAGTGAACCGTGGAACGTTATTTTGCGGGATGATGCCGATGGGTTTACCCAGCCTGTAGCGATTGGGGCTCCCCACCGGTTTGGGCCTGATCAGTCTGGCAGCACAAACTATTTAGATGTTGAATTCAGGTTTGATGCGGGTTCACACATAAATGATGACCAAGAAATTTATCTGGTTGGGGATTTTAATTCGTGGAAACTTAATCAGGAATTTAAAATGAACTTTGATGAACAAACCGGCAGGTGGACTCAATCTGTTGTTATGAAAGAGGGCACGTATCGATATAAATATGTGTTGGCAGAAAACAACAGAGTGGATGATATGGCGTTCGATACACTGTTCCCTGAAACACGGCAGCAGTATCACGCCTTCGTCTATTTTCGCGATAACAATCAATTTTATCACAGACTGCTTCAGGTAAATACATTCTATAAAGAGAGCAGATAATTCTGCTTCATATTCGGGTCACAAAACTTCCTTTTATTCATATCCATGAGACTATTAAAATTCATATCTGCATTTTTGGCTACGGCACTAGTTTTGGGAGTTGTGGTTATAGGGCTGAACTGGGGCGCTTTTCAAACGTTTCTGGACAACAGAGAAGCGTTTATGGAGGGGTCAGAATGGGTACCCAAAACACAATCTCTTCGCGGACTATCGGAGTATATAGAGGAGAACCCTCACCACGTATCAATTGCAAGTATTGTACTTGAGCACCCCGACTCTACCCTTTACTTTCAAGCCGATGTTCCCCGGCCTATGGGTACACTCTCAAATCTGTTTCTGATAACCGCCTACTCCATTGAAATTGATAACGGTAACATTGACGGAGAGCAGCAAATAGCCCTGGAAGAGATAAAAAGCTTTGTGCTGCCAAAAGTCGACAACTCTGTTCACAACGACGCGCTGACTTATGCGGAACAGCAAGACTGGATCGATAGTGGCACTATTTCGATAAACCACTCACTTAGGTTACTCTCCTATTTTAATGACCCCGCACTCTCCGACTACTTATGGTGGAACATACAACCCTACGATTGGGACGCTTTCAAACAGATATTTAATCTTGAAGTGACTGAAATGCCGCTTCCTTACTCCGGCCTCTACCTGTCCATTTCAGAAACTTTAGCTGATAATAGCATTGATGAACTGATCAGCCACTGGAATAATCGACGCAGTGAATATCGAACGCATGTCATCGATCTGTCAGAACGTTTTGTGAATGACGAATCTGCCAGAGAAGAATGGATCGATGATTTTAACAGAAATCGACTCGGCCGTTCCTTTATGGAGGAGCGTGATGCTCTGGATCTTTTTCCAAAAACCACTGCAACAGAAGCAGTTTCATTTCTGAAGAGTGTGCATGACGGAAGTAAGATTTCAGAAAGTTCATCCGAAATGGTTTTAGATCTGATGAGAGCTCCATATCAGGATCGATCAGAAATAACACGTGATTTTACAGACTATGGTGCCCTTTTTGATAACCGTATGGGACTACTCAACGGTATAGATTTCGGAACGCTGGTCTATACCGGAGATACAAAAATTCAGGCTATCTTTTTCGACCAGTTACCCGTGGGATTTTGGTTCCACATGTCAGGTACACACATGCATCAGGATTTTCAACAGCGGCTGATATATGATCCGGCTTTAATCGACTTGATGGAGCAGGTTTCACTCCGGACAAATCAGCATGACATTAACGAAGAACACCCCGATTAAACAATGAATAAATACTATTTCGTCTATTTAGTGTGGCTCTTGCCGATCTATTTTGTCTACCAGTTTGGATACCAGGCAACAACTTATTTTGGTATTCAGAATACCTATGAGAATGGTGAGAGCTATATTGCCACAGTTACTGACTTTGACGTTAAACAGATCGCAGCGCAAACAAACGGATACGTTGTCATCCAGTTTACCACAAATGATAATGAAGTTATAGAAGAGCAGCTTGGATTACCAGTTCAAATGGCACAGGTAATCATGGAGTCTGAACTGATTCCAGTACGATATAACACGGAATCATTCAAGCCCATAGTGTTAATGCCCACTTACGAACTGCAGCAAAGTGTGATTAAAGTAAATTTGGGAGTTACGGCCATTGGATTGGTTGTTACAATCATAATTGCACTATATGGCTCCAGATACGCATACCGTCGAATTAAACACGGTGAAGAACAGCTTCAATTTGAACGAATTGACCGGGATGAGGAGTATGAAAAAGCATAAATTATATCTTATACCTACACCGATCAGCAAACGCAAAAAGAATGTAGCTCTTCCTGAGTATACCCTGGAGATTATCAAATCCCTTAACTGTTTTATAGTGGAAAAGCCACAGACAACACAAAGCTTCCTGCAGTGGATTAAGCATCCTACTCCTCCCTACGAAATGACGATGCGTGTGTTAAACAAAAAAACACCCGATCAGGAAGTTTACAGTTTTCTGAAGCTTCTTAAAGAGCAGGATGTGGGATTGATGTCGGAGGCCGGCGCTCCCGGTGTAGCTGATCCCGGTGCAAAACTGGTGAAACTGGCTCACGACAACGATATTGAAGTTATACCCCTGGTTGGTCCTTCATCTATTCTTATGGCGTTGATGGCATCGGGAATGAACGGCCAGTCATTCACTTTTCACGGCTACCTTTCTCTGAATGAAGGCAAGCGTGTGCGGGAGATTTCCGACCTTGAACAAGAGTCGGCGCAAAAGAACCGGACTCAAATTTTTATGGAAACTCCCCATCGTAATGAGCAACTCTATCAGTTACTGCTGGATAAACTAAGACCTTCTACCCGGCTCTGTATTGCATCCAACATCACACAAAAAGATGAATTTATTCAGACCAAAACCGTCCACCTCTGGAAGCAATCAAGTGAGCCTGATCTTCAGAAAAAGCCTTGTCTTTTCTTGATCTACTCCGGTAACTGATAGAAGATTAAAATATCACTGTCATTTACTTACACATATACCTGATTGGCGCAAAAACGATAAAAACCTAAATTATTTAGGTGTATAATTTTTATTTATAGATGAATCTATTTCATTGCCTTGCAATATATAAGACAAATCTATGTAAACTTTTTATTAAGAAAAATTTTCTATGGAGATGATTTGGTCATAACCGAATTTTCTTACTGGGATTCACTCCTCAAAAGCATATCTCCCTCCTTGATAAAGTTCTTTTTTCTGAGAAACTCTGAAATGATATACGCCAGAATTGCCGGGCCGATAATGTGCAATACCAGGATGTAAGCCACCACCTCCCAGCTAAAACCCATTGACGTAAATGTGAAGATCTGTCCAACGAAACCACTTGTACCCATGCCCGCCCCTTCAGGTGTGTTCTCCATCATAAAAACAAGTGTGGCAAAAGGCGCCAGCAGTGCCCCGGCCAAAACGGGAGGTATTAAGATGAACGGATTTTTGATCACATTTGCAATTTGAAGCATGGATGTCCCTATCCCCTGCGCGATCAGCCCGCCAACTCCATTTTCACGATAGCTGCTCACTGCAAAACCGATCATCTGGGCTGAACACCCTACCGTCGCGGCTCCGGCGGCAAGACCATCAAGACCAAGCATTATTGCAATAGCGGCACTTGAAATTGGAGCCGTAAGAGCAACACCCATTAAAGATGCCACCAAAATTCCCATAATAAGCGGGTGTTGATTTACAGACCAGTTAATCAACTCTCCGAAAGCGAGCATCCCTTCATTGATAAATACCCCACAAAAATAGTCACAAGCGGTGTTGCTATGATATCCACCTTAGTAGAGCCGGAAATCAATTTCCCAAATTCGGTTGCAAGAACGGAAGCAATGTATGCACCGGCCGGTCCGCCTGCTGAGGCACCAAAGCCCCCGGCCACAGCAGATGCAAAAAGAACCAGTGAAGGGGCCTTAAGTCCGTAAGCAATAGCCACACCTATGGCCGGCCCCATTAGATCCATGGCCGTTTGACCTATAGTAATAAACATCTCGATATCAAGCTGCTCTCCTGCTGTTCTGATAATCAACCCGATAATCAGGGATGCAAACAGGCCGAGTGCCATATACGAAAGAGCCGTAATTACATAGGTTTTCAGTGAAAGTTCAATCCCCTTTTTTCTAAGAAATGATATCATAAAACAGAATTTTATCGTTTTCTATCGTATATAAATAAATTGATGTAGGAAAATGTACCAGCTGTTCATCCGGCAAATCATGACGCAAAAACCGATGCCATGATAGTGATTATATTTACACAAAATCAGTTAACCTCCATACCAAATCAAACGATTTACTTGACTGCCAATCTTTTTTTATTCCCGTAAGTATCTGATAAGAGAGTATTTTAGCTTCTATTATTTTAAATCAAGGATATGAAGTAAAGCAAACTCTTTTTAAAACTGATATTTAGAAAGAATTATACACTCTCTTTAAGGAATCTTCACAAAAAATTATTAGATTAATAAGACAAGATGTAAGCGTTTTCATAAGTTCATCTTAAATACAAGTGAAAGAAAGAATTTATAGTGCCTTTTTAAAGACATTATCACGTTCTAAACGATAAAACCAACAATTGAAGCGCTTTCAAACCATAACAATTTTAATCTATTCCATTAATCAAAAAAACAGGTAGATTTTATGAAGGTAAAACAGCTACTCAGCCTGCTATTGATTATGTTTTTCTGCTCGTATGCATTACCGGCGCATGCGCAGTCTGAAATCACAGTCAGTGGTACGGTTACAGAACTAGAAACGGGTGAAAGTCTGCCCGGTGTTAACATCACCGTGCAAGGAACTCCCGACCGAGGTACAACAACAAACCTCGAAGGCCAATACTCATTAAGAGTTAATGCAGACGATGTCTTAATCTTTTCTTACATCGGATTCGTAACCATGGAAGTACCGGTAGACGGGCGTGAAACGATCGACGTGCAAATGAGCACAGACGTTCAAGCGCTCTCCGAACTGGTCGTTATCGGTTACGGTGTTCAGGAACGGGGCGATAACACAGGATCAATCCGTGTTGTTAGTTCCAGAGACTTCAACCAGGGTGCGATTACATCACCTGAAGAGTTATTCCAGGGACGTGCAGCCGGAGTTCAGGTTACATCAAACAGTGGTGCACCCGGAGCCGGGGCAACCATCCGTATCCGTGGTGGGTCTTCCCTCGCAGCCAGTAACGATCCGCTTTATGTAGTGGATGGTGTTCCTCTGGATGACGGTGGTATTGCAGGGATGAGAAATCCGCTCAACACAATCAACCCGAACGACATTGAGTCCATTACCGTACTGAAGGATGCTTCCGCAACTGCTATTTACGGTTCTCGTGCTTCAAACGGTGTTATCATCATTACTACCAAACGCGGCCAGTCCGGACAGGATTTACAGGTTAACTACAATGGACGATTCTCTTATCAAACAAACGATGATCGCATTGGCGTACTCGATGGCGATGAGTTCCGCACATTTGTTGAAGATGAGGTTGCTGCCGGAAACATCAGCGCATCTGCTCTTAACTTTCTGGGTAATGAAAACACTGACTGGCAAGATCAGCTATTCCGGAATGCGTTTACTCAAGATCATAATCTGAGTGTAGCCGGTTCGGCATACGATATTCCATACCGTGTTTCTCTCGGTTTTTCTGGAAACCAAGGTGTACTAAAAACATCTAACAATGACCGTCTTTCCGGTTCTATTGCCGTAAACCCAACATTTTTTGATGATCAGCTGAGTGCTGATGTTAACTTCAGGGGTGTACGCGTAGACAACCGATTTGCAGACACAGGTGCTATCGGGTCAGCGATTTCTTACGATCCCACACAACCTGTAATGCTCGGTGAAGGCGCACCATTCGGTGGATTCTACACATGGACAGATGGCGACGGAAATCCAATTCCAATTGCTCCTATTAACCCAATGGCGCTGATTGATCAGAGAAATGATGAATCAACTGTATATCGTGCAATCGGTAATTTTCAGATCGACTACAAACCTGTTCAACTGCCTGACTTAACCGCAACGTTAAATCTTGGCTTTGACTACTCAGACGTAGGAGACGGACTGGTTACTGTATCTGATCAGGCGGCCTGGGAGATTGGAGGAGCTGCACCCGGTGTGCGCACCAACTACGATCAGAGAAAAGAGAACCAGCTTCTCGACTTCTATCTGAACTACAACACAGAATTTGAGAACAGCCGACTGGATTTAACCGGCGGTTACTCTTGGGAACACCACTATGAAGAGGGTTCAACTTTCTCAACCAACTTCGACCGTTCGCAAGTTGTTGTGGTGAATACGGATAACGAGTATGCCACAGAGTACTATATTGTTTCGTTCTTTGGACGTGCAAACTACTCTCTGATGGATCGCTACCTGTTCACGGCTACCTTGCGTCAGGATGGAACGTCCAGGTTCTCAGAAGACAACCGATGGGGCCTCTTCCCTTCTTTTGCTTTTGCATGGAACATGCATCGCGAAAACTTCATGTCAGATTTTGACCGACTCAGTGAATTGAAGCTTCGCCTTGGTTATGGTGTTACTGGGCAACAGCGAATTGGCCAGGGTAACTACCCGTACCTGGCACGTTATACATTCTCTCAAGAGACCGCACGCTATCCGTTCGGTAATGAGTTTGTAACTACTCTGCGTCCGGAAGGATACAATGCAAACCTGAAGTGGGAAGAGACAACTACCTATAACATAGGTCTGGATTACAGCTTTAACGAAGAGCAGATTTTTGGTTCAGTTGAAGTATTTCACAGAGAAACCCAGGACCTTCTGAATGTGATACCCGTACCTGCGGGAACCAACTTCACCAACAGGGTGCTATCAAATGTTGGAACTCTGGAAGTACAAGGTATTGAGTTTGATATCACAGGCCGACTAATCTCAACCGAGAATTCATTCTTACAGGTATCGTTCAACGCTACCTATACCACAGATGAGATTACCAAGCTCACAACAATTGACGATCCAAGCTATATCGGTGTTGAAACCGGTGGCATTGCCGGAGGTACCGGTAATACCATACAGATTCATAGCGTAGGTCATCCGCGAAATTCATTCTACGTGTATGAGCAGGTGTATGATGATAATGGCATGCCGATTGAAGGTCTTTATGTAGATCGAAACGGTGACGGACAGATTACCGAGGCTGATATGTATCGCCATAAAAGCCCAAATCCTGACTGGACATTCGGTTTCTCAACTCGATATGAGTATAAAAACTGGGATGCGTCCTTTGCTGCCCGTGCAAGTATCGGCAACTACGTTTACAACAACGTTGCGTCAGATAATGCCATCATCAGCCAGACATTCAACAATACCGGGTTCTTAACAAATCCAACTCAGTTTGTAAACAGCAGCAGATTTGTAAATGCTCAGTATCATTCTGACCATTTTGTTGAAAATGCATCTTTCCTCAGACTTGATAACATCTCCGTTGGGTATACGTTTAATCAACTGCTTGATGTTGTCTCATCGATGAGAGTTTCTGCAACCGTACAGAATGTATTTACAATCACCGAGTATAGCGGGCAGGATCCTGAGGTTTTCGGAGGAATTGACTATAACCTCTATCCCCGGCCACGTACCTTCGTACTGGGATTGAACCTCAATTTTTAATTGAAACACCTTAATCTTGAAGATTATGTTTAATAACAAATTTAAAATATTAGCATTCGCGCTTGTCGGCCTGACAGTAGCCTTTGCCACGTCGTGTGTAAACGACCTGAATACCTCTCCTATCGATGACAGTGAGGTTACTGCTGCCCAAGTGTATGATACTCCTGATGATTTCCGTCAGGTTTTAGCAAAACTATATGCGGGTTATGCCGTAACCGGTCAGGAAGGTCCTGCCGGACAGGGTGATATCCAGGGTATTGACGAAGGTTTTTCCAGCTATATTCGTCAGCTTTGGGTACATCAAACTCTACCAACCGATGAAGCCGTTGTGGCGTGGAACGACCCGGGCCTGCCGGAATATAATTTCCAGGCATGGGGTCCGTCTAACGACTTCGTAATGGGAATGTACAGCCGCGTATTTTACCAAATAACAACGGCCAATGAGTTCATTCGTGAAGCACAAAACCGTGACGAATCGATCATTCAAAGTTATCTTGCAGAAGCTCGATTTCTTCGGGCTTTCAGTTACTGGCATGCACTCGACCTTTTTGGCGGTAATGTTCCGTTTGTAACTGAAAATGATCCAATCGGTGCTTTTGAGCCCGAGCAGACCAATGCAAACGATCTGTTTGCCTTCATAGAAAGTGAACTGCTTGATATCGAAGATGAACTGTTAAGTGCAGGACAATCCGAATACGGTCGAATAGATCGCGGTGCAGCCTGGGCACTTCTTTCCAAGCTATATCTCAATGCAGAGGTTTATGTTGGACAGGATCGCTATGATGATGCCCTCACCTATGCTGAGAATGTAATCAATAGCGGAGTTTACGAACTGGATGGAAATTATGAGCATCTATTCCTGGCTGACAACAACCAGTCTCAAGAGATCATTTTTGGTATCCCTCAGGATGGCGAAAACATGAGAACATTCGGTGGTACCACATTTATCGTACACGCTGCTGTGGGCGGTAATATGAGCGCCAGTTCGTTTGGAATTAACGGCGGTTGGGCCGGTCACCGAACCACACCCGAGTTTGTAAATCTGTTTGATAGCAGCGACTTTTTTGCAGGTGCGCAAACTGAAAATACAGGTGGTTATCCTGAAATATATGTCGTAGGCGGATTCCAGGCTGCCAGTGGTTACGAAAACGACTGGTCGCCGGCAGATGGTGTTCAACTGATTTCTGAAAACAGTGATGATGTCTACACAGGTGTTGTTTACTTCGCCAGTGCAGGTGCCGAGTATAAGTTTACCAACGAGCGTGACTGGGGCGGCGGCGACTGGGGCGACGATGGTGAAGGTGGATTGGAACCCGGTGGAGGCAACCTTGTTGTTAATCAAGCCGGTGTTTACACATTTACCGTAGACCTGAATGAAGGAACCTACTCTCTGGAAGCCGGTGCATCTGAAAATAGAGCGATGTTTTTTACCGACGGACAATCACTTGAAATCGATGACTACAGAGACTTCAACCAAGGCTACTCGGTAAGCAAATGGAAAAATGTACAGCGTGACGGTTCACCCGCACCGCGTACAGACTTTGTATACACAGACTTCCCTGTATTCCGTCTTGCCGACTTCCACTTGATCTATGCTGAAGCAACCTTGCGCGGAGCATCCGGTGGATCTGTTCCACAGGCTGTTGCCTATGTGAATGAATTGCGCGAACGTGCATTCGGCGGGCCAGAAGCAAACATCAACGCAGGCGACCTTAATCTGAATTTCATTCTGGATGAACGTGGCCGTGAACTCTACTGGGAAGCTCACCGACGAACTGACTTGCGCAGATTTGATCGCTATACCGGCGACAACTACCTATGGTCATGGAAAGGTGGCAGCCAGGCAGGAACAGGCACGAGCAGCCATTACGAAATTTTCCCGATTCCATCTTCAGATATCAATTCGAATCTGAATCTGTCTCAGAACCCGGGATACTAAACGATTTTAAACTTAAAGTATAAACGCCATGAAAAATTTAATTATATCGTTAATCGCGATTTTTGGACTGCTGCTCTTCACCTCGTGTGAAGACTCAGTGGGACCCGTTGTGAATTCAGATCCGGGCACCCCTGCCCTTACTTCACATTCCGGCGGGGAAAGCTTTGTGCTGAATGAAGAAGATGCCGACGAAGAGCTTTTTACACTTTCGTGGAACGCTCCGGATTTCGGATTCAGCGCAGCTGTAACCTATACCATCGAAATGGATGTTGACGGATCGGATTTCGAAAATCCAGTAACATTTGTAGAGACAAATCAAACCTCCATTTCATTAACGGTTGCACAGGTAAATAACCGACTCAACGTAGCCGGTGTACCTTTTGGAATTGAAACGGAGATACCGATGCGAATACGTGCACACGTAAACGCAGATGTTGAAGATCGGATATCAGAAGTCTTCATCTTCGCCTTCACTCCTTACGAAATCATCATTGAATTTCCGGAAATCTATGTACCCGGCGGATATCAGTCTGCCAGTGGTTACACAAATGACTGGTCACCGGCTGATGCACCTGCATTAGCATCCCGGAGTGATGACAACCGATATGAAGGTTATGTTTACTTTGCTGATGGTGGACAAGAGTACAAATTCACTGCTGAAAGGAACTGGGATGACGGTGACTGGGGCGGTGGAGCCGGTGAACTTGAACCGGGTGGAGGTAATCTCTTAATGGAAGATGCAGGTTACTACAAAATCAATGTAGACCTGAATAATCTTACCTACCAAACACTCCGCACAGAGTGGGGCTTGATTGGAGATGCTACTCCCGGTGGATGGGATGCAGACACCGACTTGACCTATGATGTTGATGATAAGGTTTGGAGATTAACCGTTGATCTGACTGCCGGTGAAATTAAATTCCGTGCAAACGATGCCTGGGATCTTAATTACGGTTCTGAGAACGCGGATGGAACACTACAAGAAGGAGCGGATAACATCCCGATTCAAGAAGCAGGAAACTATACGGTAGAACTTGATCTTTCAGGT
Source organism: Chitinophagaceae bacterium T5-Br10_B2g13 (assembly GCA_001564065.1). GTDB lineage: Bacteria > Bacteroidota > Rhodothermia > Balneolales > Balneolaceae > Rhodohalobacter. The sequence continues at coordinate 13,210 of LKNA01000014.1, read as the reverse complement.
CCTATCTACCGCTATTCTGTGGAACTTAACTGAGTAGTTCGTTAAGTAATCATACCTGAAAGCCCGTCCGGTGAAAGCCGGACGGGCTTTTTTTATACCCTCATGGCACGAATTTAAGGCGTGCCATGAGTAATATCGGCGCAATTCGACAATTTAGGTTTTGGCCACACCCTTTCAACAAAACTAAAGCTCTAACTCTGAAGGAGTACCCTGTTTATAGTATTAACACAGCCCCGGGATTATAACGGCTACGTAGGAGCCTCCTGCTTGAAGATTAACAGAGAGCCATCAACACCAAAGCACCGTTAGGTGTGTCCTTCCGAATGTTGATCTTTAAAACAGATACAGAATTACAGGGCGCTCCGATGGAGCGGTTGAATTGGTTAGGTGTACATTTTCTACAGACAGGGTATTCCTACGGAATATGAGACAAACCGAATCACTACATTGATGCTCAAAATTTAAGACATCTATGTTCTAAAACACTCGTGGCTCGCCTTGGAGACGTGCCACGAGTATTTTCTGCGCAGTTCTATAATTTAACTTTTGAGCTTATCCATTGGACAATCAAACCTACTCCGTAGGAGTATTCTGTTTGTAGTATTAACACCCAGCCAGGAATATATGATGGCTCCGTAGGAGCCTCCTGCTTGAAGAATAACAGAGAGCCATCAACACCAAAGCACCGTTAGGTGTTTCCTTCCGAATGTTGATATTTAGTACAAATACAGAATTACAGGGCGCTCCGATGGAGCGGTTGAATTGATTGGGTGTACATTTTCTACAGACAGGATATTCCTACGGAATATGAGACAAACCGAATCATTACATTGATGCTCAAAATTTAAGACAACTATGTTCTAAAACACTCGTGGCTCGCCTTAGAGACGTGCCACGAGTAATTTCTGCACATTTCTACAATTTAATTTTTGAGCTTATCCATTGGACAATCAAACCTACTCCGGAGGAGTATTCTGTTTGTAGTATTAACACCCAGCCAAGTAAATGATGGCTCCAGAGGAGCCTCTTGTTATTCTACGCGTTAATCACAACGTTTACAGCGTTTAGAATAGGACGCACCAACGGAGCGCTACTTGATATCTAAACATTGTGCTAAAAACAGGTCCTTCCTACGGAATGTTTTCTATGGTAGTATGAGAATAAACAGTAGCCGGCTCAACTGTTTCTGGGATAGTGGATCATTACCACTCGTGGCACGCCTTGGAGATGTGCCACGAGTAATTTCTGCGCAGTTCTACAATTTAACTTTTGAGCTTATCCATTGGACAATCAAACCTACTCCGGAGGAGTATTCTGTTTGTAGTATTAACACCCAGCCAAGTAAATGATGGCTCCGTAGGAGCCTCCTGCTTGAAGAATAACAGAGAGCCATCAACACCAAAGCACCGTTAGGTGTTTCCTTCCGAATGTTGATCTTTAAAACAGATACAGAATTACAGGGCGCTAACGATGGAGCGATAGAATTAACAGGGTGTACATTTTCTACAGACAGGATATTCCTACGGAATATGAGACAAACCGAATCATTACATTGATACTCAAAATTTAAGACATCTATGTTCTAAAACACTCGTGGCTCGCCTTTGAGGCGTACCACGAGGATTCTGCGTAATCCTTAAATCCGATAAATCCGCTTCTCTACTTGATTAACGTCATCTTCTCTGATACAACCTGTCCGCCCTGTTTCAATCTTGCAATATAGACTCCGCTGCTCAATTCGGCGGCATCAAAATCGACGGTGAATGATCCTCTTGGATGTTCATTGTCATTTACCAGAGTAGCCACTCTCCTGCCCAGCACATCATACACATCCAGCACAACAGCACCTGCTTCGGGTACCTCGTATGTAATCCGTGTGGTTGGATTGAACGGATTCGGGTAGTTAGAGTCAATACTCAGCTCACGAATAAGCTGACCAAAATCACTCTCTCCAACCTGGAAGAATACATTCTCTTCAGCAGGTTCAACAAAATTACTTGTATAGATCCGAACCTCGCCCGGTGCCATATTGAAACTCTGTCTAACATTTCCGACATCCAATGAATTGCCGGTTACAAATTCATGCCACTCGCCCTGCTGCGTAAAGTCAACCGTTGCATCCCGGAAAAGCACACTAAAGTTTCCAACAATTACTGCATCCATATCTTCATGCTGAAGTCGAATCCACTTTATTCCATCTCCTAAAGAGGCTTCAAATTCTGTATTACCGCTGCTGAATACCGGACTTGAGTGACGAAGTCTTAGGAGTTCAGACCACGTTCTGTATAAACGGTATCTGTTCTCATCTTCGTAGTAGTCCCATCTTACAGGCTTTTCATCGGTACGTCCCGGATCAGACGCCAAACATGCCCCGTCATCTCCAAAACCTCCGGGCTTCAGGCACTCATCAGGTCCGCCGCCATAACCCAATTCACCAAACTGCCACACCATTTTTGGTCCCGGAATCGTGAAAAAGAAAGCTCCCGTCAGTTTCTGTCGGTTCAAAGCTACATCCAAGTCGGTAATATCGTGATTGTCATTGATATCATTTCCGAAATTAAGATTTCTGAACATTATCCACTGCTCATCATGGCTCTCCATATATCCAATCAGGTATGGGTTGTTCCAACCTCGATTTCTGAAATGAATTCCGGAAAAATTCGAATCTTCAGTAAAGCCCATAGAGGCCTGACTGTAGCTATGATTCTGATTCCCCCACAGCAACATTCCGTAATTGGATAGTTCCGTCTCCTCAGAATTTGCCGCAAAGTGCTCCAATATCACATAAGCACTTTCATCAACTTCCCACATTCTGTCTGCCATCCGCTTCAGGTTGGTAATACGCTGTGAGTTGTAACCGTCCAGATTATTTCCGGTATTCACATTGCTTGCAAAACCTTTGGTTAGATCAAATCGGTAGCCATCAACATTATATGTTTCAAGCCAGTACCGGTTCATTCTATCCAGCCAGTACTTGATATAGGGATGATCGTGGTTTAGGTGGTAAAAAACGTTATAAGCGTGTCCCGGACCAAGCAGCGGGTTAACATTCCGGTTTGATCCATAAGCGCGGATTAACGGAGACTTATCATGAGCGTGATTATAAACCACATCCAATATAACCGCCATACTTCTGGAATGAGCTTCATCAACAAACCGCTTAAATGCCTCTCGGCTGCCGTATGATTTGTCCAGCGCACCGTGAAAAACAGGATTATACCCCCAGCTGATGTTGCCGTCAAATTCAGAGACCGGCATCAGCTCTATAGCATTTACACCCAGGTTTTCTAGATAATCCAGTGTATCTGTTAACACATCAAACGAACTCTCTTGCACAAAATCACGGAGCAGAAGTTCATAAATAACCAGCTCCTCTTTTGCCGGTCGTTCAAAATCGGTTACCTGCCACTCGTACTCTTCCCGACCCGGTTCAATTACTGTTACTGCGTGTTCGGTAAGCCCATGAGGGTACTGCGGCATGTTGGGATAGACTGAATCGTCAATATATTGATCAAAATCATCGTTCAGTACCAGTTCTGAGAAGAGATCCGCTACCCTTATTTCGCCATCAATAAAGTATTGAAATCGATACTGATCGCCCGCAGTCAGATTATCCAGTGTAATCCAGAACCGATCCCCCGTTGGGTCTGTATTGTCCAGATACATAAAATACTCTTCACGGACCTCCCAGTCGGTCATATCCCCAATCAGATAGGCAAACTCCTTATCGGGCGCATAGAAAGAGAACGTAACCGTAGAGGGATCCTCGTGGTAGTGAATTCCATCTTCCACACCCTGTGGACGTGCCTGAACTGTTACTTCAGGGTTAACAATTATATAGAGTGAATCAGATTCCACCCCACCCTCATCATCTTCCACAACTGTATAGAAATCCGTTCTTCCTCTTGTTGTAACATTGTAGGTATACTCAAGCGTGGATTCAGTTGTGGACGCAATTTCTGTTTCACCCTCAAATAACGTCAATGAACTTATTGAGTTGGATGATGAAGCTTCCACTCGAAGTTCAACATTTTGCCCCATCTCTGCGAAAAAAGGATTGAGAGATGTGACAGAAGGATTTGTGAAACGGACTAAAAGATCTTCTTCGAAAATATCGATAAAAATATCCGGACGAGATTGTCTGTTGCCATCTGAACTGCGAAAAACAATAGCGATTTGATATATCTTATCCTCAGATTCGGGCACGTCATAAAATTCCCGGATATCATTCATTTCCAGCTCCCAGCGATTGTTCCCCAAACTTGTTAATTGAGGCTGTAAACTGTTATTACCCCAGGTACCGATCACATACTCCCAATTCCCTGATCCCTGTGCAGACTCTGAGACAATCAACCCTGTATGAGCATATAAATTACCCGTATAACCAACTAACTCCCCACCCGGATCTTCAGATGCATCAAATATAATTGTGAGTGGCTGATCTTCTGTTGGAAACGCGGGATCGGTAGTTATCACCTGTCCCCTAACCGTCTGGGCAGATAATACCAGAATAATGAGTAGTAAAATTGTTTTTAAAAATCGTGATGTCATGTTATTACTTCGTTTAATTTCTCTGATGAAGAGCGAATTACAAGTTCCGGATAGTGTACCTCATTGCTGATTCGCAGCTCCGGATTGTGTAACCTCTGTATTAATTTATTTGTAGCACGAAAACCCATGTCATACATCGGCTGATTTACTGTAGAAAGTCCGATATACTCGGCAATTGTAAGGTTATCAAAACTTATGATGGGAATATGAACCTTTTGCTCTTCCAGGGCTTTTTTGGCGCCAACGGCTTTCGTATCGGATGTACAGAAAACCGCGTCGGGAAGCGGATCCATTGCTATAATTTTATTCATTGCCTGGTAACCGCTCAACTCAGTAAAGCCATCTCTTTCCATATTATCACCGACTACTATCAACTTTTCATCAAATGGAATATCGTGTTCTGAAAGAGCCCTTTTGTATCCGGCAATTCGATCCCGGATAGGTATGGAAGTAGCATCAGCTGATAGTACGGCAATCCGTTTGTAACCCTTCTTTAAAAAGTAGTCTGTAGCCATAAACGCTCCCTCCTCGTTGTTAAAACTAACTGAATCGAACAGGTTGCTAAAGTCATCAACCAAACAGAGTGGTGTATCGTATCGACTTAACGTTTTAAGCTCTTTATCAGAAAAGTGAAGTGAAACCAGCAGGTATCCCTCAGCCCATCTTTTTTTCAATGTTTCTGAAACTTGTTTAAAGGCATCTTTTTTTCGGCCGATGTTTACAATATTCAGTTCAAAGTTCTCTTCAGCAAGGCTGTCCTGTATACCTCTTAGAACTTCTGTAAAGAAATAGTTCGACATAACCGGGGCAAGCATCAAAATTCTGTTCTTTTTCTTGCTGGCAAGTCCCTGAGCATAAACATGCGGATGGTACCCCATCTCTTCCGCTACTTTCAATACCTTTTTTCTGGTCTGCGGTTTTACATTTTCCGCCTGATTGAACACCCTGGATACCGTAGCTATACTCACTCCGGCAGCTTTCGCAATATCATATATCGTTTTAGACAAAGGTTCCTCTACAGTTATTGTTTGTAAGCAACGTGATCAGCTTCCACATACCGCAACCTTAAGTGTAAGCGCTTACATTAAAATCTGTAATTTAACTGTCAAATTCAACAAAATTGAGAGGGAAACAGCAGAATATTTGATGTCCGAATATGTAAGCCTTTTCGTGAAATCCACTCTTGGTGCGCCAAAGAGTCTTGCTCTCATCGTGGCAATGAAATGTTATCTGATGCTCATTATCTCATTTCGTTGAAACCAAAGAATAAGAACTCCACAACATTAGAGTCATAAGACATTTACACTGAATAATAACAGAGTTGTAATGCAGTAAAAACAAAAGTTGTTTTAGACGCTTTCAGTGTTTTTACTGTAATTTTTCACAATATAGTCGTCCAGAATTTTACGGAACTCCGCACCAATTCCCTCGCCTCTGAGTGTAGTAAAATGCTCCCCATCCACATAAACCGGAGCTTTAGGCTCTTCAAAGGTACCGGGAAGGGAAATTCCGATATTGGCATGACGCGACTCTCCGGGACCGTTCACCACACAGCCCATCACGGCTACATCCATCTCCTCCACACCTGGATAAACTTCCCGCCACACGGGCATCGACTCCACGATGTAATTCTGAATTTCATCGGCCAGCTCTTGAAAATAGGTGCTCTTGGTTCGTCCGCAACCGGGACAAGACGTTACCTGTGGAATAAAGCTTCTGATTCCCAGCGACTGCAAAATCTGTTGACTGATCCGAACCTCTTCGGCCCTGTCTGCTCCGGGCATCGGGGTTAGCGAAACCCGGATAGTATCTCCGATTCCCTCCTGCAGTAACACGCCCAGCGCCACAGAACTCGCCACGGTTCCCTTCATGCCCATTCCGGCCTCGGTGAGTCCCAGGTGCAGCGGATACTTCAGGTCTCTGGCAATTCTTCTGTATACGTTGATCAGATCCTGCACGCCGCTCATCTTGCAGCTCACAATTATTTTGTCTGATGGCAGACCAACCTCCTCAGCCAGTGCCGTTGATCGACGGGCACTCTCCACCATTGTGTCGAGCATTACCTCCTTGGAAGATTTCGGATTTTCTCTGCTGTTATTTTCATCCATGTATTGAGCTAACAGCTGTTGATCCAAAGACCCCCAGTTTACCCCGATCCTCACAGGCTTGTCATATTTAATCGCCTGTTCCACGATGGTGCAGAAATTCTCATCACGTGTTTTTGTACCGGTATTTCCCGGGTTAATCCGAAACTTAGCCAGCGCCTCTGCCATATCCGGATACTTCGTCAAAAGTTTGTGTCCGTTATAGTGAAAATCTCCCACAATCGGGACCATTACACCGCGATTCAGCAGCTTCTCTTTAATATGAGGCACAGCCTTAGCTGCTGCATCATTATTTACGGTAATCCGCACAATCTCCGACCCGGCCTGATGCAGATGATCAACCTGATCCACCGTTTCATCAATATCCGCGGTATCCGTATTGGTCATCGATTGCACCACAATAGGGTGCCCCCCGCCAACAGGAACATCTCCTACATTTACAGTGATTGATTTTCTTCGTTTAATCGGATTGTTCATTTAACTTTGTTTAAACTTTTGAATAACACACTCATATAAAATTCCAAATAACAAGCACAATAGTTGGCAGTACACAGTTGGCGGTTGGTAATTGGTATTCTAAAGCAGTACCAAGAATGCCAATCAAATCGTTCCTCGGCCTTGATACTTCTCAGGCTAAGTCATCATGTGATAAAGCATTTTTCCAACTTCTTCGGAGATGGACTGCAGTTTATCGTTTTCTTCTTCGGAAATGTACCCGCAACTATAAGCAAAGTCCAAGGAAACCTGGGTTTCAGAATTTTCCATATCAGCATCACTCATTTTACTTATAAAATGATTTGGATATTGTCTTTTTCTATACCCTTCTGCAATAGACCTTGAAACTGATCGGGATGATCTTCGCAGTTGACTGATAAGAGCGTACTTCTCTTCACCAGGAAAAGATTTGGTCAACAAAAAAATTTCCATTGCCAAACGATATGATTTTTGATACACCTTCAGGTCCTTGAAATCTCCCATAATCAAGTTGATTTGGTAAAATTTTAAATCAAGATATCATATATCACCAAAATCAGAATATATACAACTGACTTTTGAACATTGCACATTGGCAACTGTCAACTGTCAACTGTCAACTGAAATTAGTTCCTCTTACTTAAATCAAAAAGTCTCTTCTTCTCTTCCGAAGTCAGGCCATCGTAACCGTGTTTGGAGATTTTTTCAAGGATTTCGTCAAGATCTGATACCTCTTCCTCATCCAGAATCTCCACATCACTTACGGAGTACATATTCTTATTTTTCTTTTTTCGCTTCTCTTTCTTTTTGGATGATGAAAACGACTTGGAGAGTTCCGGATTCCATATTCTTTCAATAGGGCGAACAAATTTTGACAGATCAACACCGCTGTAGTGTGCTTTTACCAGCAGATAGCCGATTCCCGCACCGCCAAGGTGAACCAGCCGTGCAACGTTATCACCGGCACCGATAAACAGCACATCAAATACAATGAGCCCGGCTACCACATAGCGCGCCTGAATGGGCGGCAGCAGGAATAGCATTATCGGCATGGTCGGGTACATATAGGCAAAAGCGACCATCACGCCAAATACCGCACCGGACGCACCGATCACCATACTGGTTCCGTATAGAAATGAAAGAGCTATGTGGAAAACAGCCCCGCCTATACCTGCACCGAAAAAGATAACAGCAAATGAGCGTGGCCCGAGTCCCTCTTCCACAGCACGCCCCATCCACCAGAGCCAGAGCATATTAAACAGAAGGTGAAATCCACTTCCATGCAGAAACATGTAGGTTACAAATCGCCACGGTTGTGTAATGGCTGTACCCAAGTGCGGATCAAAACCAAACCAGTTCACAATGAATCGGTTAAGTGTTTGTCCGCCGATCTGAATGCCACCGAAAAAAGCCTGGAATATGAAAACGATCACATTGATGGCAATGAGCGTACGGATCACGGCCGGCATTCGGTAAAAGCCGCGTTTAAATGAGTTCCAAAATGAGTCTTGCTGATACATATTCATTCTTAAATCTGTATTAAGCGCGCCGTTCGCCTTTTAAACCCCAGTAACGGATTAAAATATACCCTACTACCATTCCACCCAGGTGGGCAAAGTGGGCAATTCCGCTGTCTGGCCGCATTAAACCGGACATCAATTCAATTACACCAAAAATAGCGACAAAGTACTTTGCCTTGATGGGGATTGGAGGTATCAATAACATAATATAGCGATCGGGAAACATCATACCGAAAGCCAGAAGAATTCCATATACCGCACCTGAAGCTCCCACCGTGGGAGCACCCGTTCCGCCGATCCACATATGAATGAGCGCGGCACCGATTCCTGTTAAAAAGTAGTAGACTGCAAACCGTTTGGTTCCCCAGAAGTTTTCAATACCCTGCCCAAAAATCCAGAGAGCAAACAGGTTAAAAAAGATGTGTCCGAAACTGGCATGGATAAACATATAGGAGATCAACTGCCAGGGAGCAAAGTTTCCGGAATCAACCGGCCATAACGCTCCAAACATCATCAGGTACTGCTGTAGCATCGGATTCATCAGGGCCACGAAGACCAGTAGATTGATGATAAGAAGATGCTTTACCGCTGGTGGAAAAATCGAAAATTGCGTATTGGGTGAATAGTTGTCGCTATTGTAATTCAATGAAACGTCTGTTTTTTGAGTTGTTCTTGAACTCTGTAATATACGTGAAATCCGCTTAAAGTTACGCCCGGAATTCCCTGTCCCGGAAACACCGTATCACCGCAAAGATAGAGTCCATCAAAGGGCGGTGTGTTGGGTGTCCAGTCGAGCAGTGAACGGTCCATACTCTGTGGAATGCCACCCACACGCCCTTTTTTCCGGTAGACCCAGTTTTCCCAGCTAACCGGTGTTGCCGAAAATGCGAGCTTGATTTCAGCTTCTTTAAAATAGGGAAGCTGTTCGCTGAGAACGGTAATAATCTCCTGCTGTACCCTCTCTTTCGCAGCATCATAATTTCCATTCAGGGAGAACCAGTAGTCCGTTTCCGTGTGAGTGGAAATATTCAGAACCCGAGCTCCATCTTTGGATCGCTCCTCATCATCGGGATGCGAAAATGAGACAAAGATTGAATCGGAATGAACTCCTTCAATCGGATTCCTGATGTGAACCTGATGGTGAAGCGGCATATCGGAGGGATATACATCATCCGTAACCACTCCCATGGTATAGGCGCCCCACGCCTCGCTATATTTTTCAGACTCTTTTTTGAAGTAATCGGCCATATAACCTGAGGTAATGTCCTCCATATTCCAGATCGGAATATTGGAAATGACCTGCCGGGCTTTATACGAACGGTTTTTAGAGGTCGTCACTTTAAAACTTCCATTCTCTCTCTCAAGCGACAATACCTTCTCTTTGGTTTGAACTTTCCCACCTTTTTCTGTGATGAAATCCCTGATCGTCTCCGCCATATTCTTCAGCCCGCCGGGAACCGAGTAGTTGGAGCAGTTTGTATAGGTGATGGCAGGTGCACCAAACAAAAACGGTGTATCATCCGATTTGGACTGAGCGGAAATCAGAAGCTGTTCATCCAGAAATTGAAAGAACTCCGGGTTGGTAATGTTACAATCTCTCGCAAACTCCTTCACCGATTTAATGGCGTAGGGAAGAACCCACACGTCCCGCGGATCGTTTTTGAGAAGGCTGAGCCAATCTTTCGGAGATTGAGGCGGAAATGCAACGTTCTTTTCAGATACTCTCCAGACAACATCAGCCACCTGGAATGATTTCTTCCAGAAAAGCTCTTGTGATTTACCCTCTCCAAAATGACGGACAGCCTCTTCAATCCACTCTTCCCGATCCTCATAGCGGGTAATCTCCCGGCCATTCAGGTGAACCTTCATCGATGGATTCAGCTTCATCTTTGGAATGGTAATACCGAGTGTCTCTTCCAGTTTTTTGAGTGGCTGATGTTCATCAAAACCGATCAGTGTGGTTGCACCTGATTCGAAGATATATCCTTTGCGATAATAAGATGAGCTGCAGCCACCGATAGCAAGAGCGGCTTCCAAAACCAGAACCGAGTGACCGTCCTTGGCCAAAAGAGATGCCGCCGTTAATCCGCCCATCCCCGAGCCGATCACAATAAAGTCGTAAATTTCGTCTGTTTGATTCATACCGGCAGAACATCAAATCCTGCCGCAGAGGTTCCGGTTTGATTAAATTTCGAAAAACATAGTATTTCTGTGATTCACCGGTTTTTGAATATTAAGCCGATCACTGTAAAAAATGCACCTCTAAACTGAGTAAAAGATAGAAATACCATGCTTAATCAAATAAATCCCCTCCTTCGCAAGGAGGGGCAAGGGGTGGTTGAAAACATAGAACTAGATGATAGTCGTTTAAATAGTTCCGGATAAAAACCACGTATGCATTTAATAAACATTGATTTCCGTGTTTCTGTGGCTATTCGAGAATGATCCAAACTCAATTTCCGTTTAGATTCCTCTACCAAAAAACCTTACTTAATCAATAAAATGCCCGAAGGACCCGAAGTTCATCGCGAAGCCGACAAAATCCGAAACGCAATCGGAGAACAGTCTCCCATCTATCTCTACTTTTATCACGACCATCTGAAACCGTTTGAAAGGGATTTGACGGGAAAGCAGGTTCAAAACGTGGAGGCGTACGGAAAAGGTCTGGTCATTTCATTCGAAGAGGACTTCCACATTTATTCCCACAATCAACTTTACGGAAAGTGGTTTATCAAGCCGGCGGGCGAATACCCTAAAACCAATCGTGAGCTTCGGCTCGAAATCCGAACGGATCGCAACTCAGCTCTGCTCTACAGCGCCAGCGAAATTGACGTGATGGATTCTGTTTCTCTTCATGAACATCCCTACCTGAGCAAACTGGGGCCCGATCTTCTGAAAGGTGTTGACCCGGAGACCATTGCCGAACGAAGCTTAGATGATCAATTCAGGAGAAAATCATTCGCCTCCCTCCTGCTCGATCAGGGCTTTCTGAGCGGTGTTGGTAACTATCTTCGAACCGAAATACTGTATGATGCACGCATTCATCCCAAAATGCGTCCAATGGATCTTTCTGATGAAGCCGTTGATAAATTCTCAAAATCGGCTTTAACCATTACCGGACGTTCATATCAAACAGGCGGGCTTACCACGCCCGATGACCTGGCTATAAAATTAAAATCCGAAGGAAAGATGCGCCGCGATTATCGCCACTTCCTTTTTGGACGGGATGGAAAACCGTGTCATATTTGCGGTGAAAACATTCAAAAAACACGGATGTCAGGCCGCAGGATATACATTTGTGACTCTTGCCAAAAACAGTACGATTAGCCACAGAATACTTTGAAACTACCGGAATTTCATAAACCGAGGTTTACGAATTAAACAGAACTTAAAATCTGATTCTTAATCCCGCTCCCCCATTGATATCAAAATTGGATTGAGTTTCCGGTATGATGGGCAGTGTCGGAGCAAGTTCAAAGAACAGGCTGAGTCTTCTGGCTAAATTAAACTGCAAACCGATTGGAATGCGGGCCGCCAGTTGAGTGTCATCATCAAAGAGAATTCGGGCACCGAGCCCTGTATAAAACGCCACTCCGGAGTCCATCCAGAAGTGCCACAGATAGTCTGAATGCAGGTGCATATTACCCGAATCACCCAGCGACCATGCCACACCCAGATCTATGGCTGAACGGCCGGAGGTCCAGAATTTAGCACTCACCCCGGTCGGCTCACCAATAATCACACCCAACTCGGAGTTTTGTGCGTTGGTATCGTTACTCAGCGAAAAGATAAACAGAACGGGCAGTGTCAGTACAAAGAGACGTTTCATAGGAATTGAATCAGGTTCTTGTTTTGTTTGATTCAATACTTATCCGGGATGAGGATAATTGTTCCTGCTATAAAGCTTTTGATTGTTTTATATGCATTAACTGATCTGATTAGAATCTATATATGTTACTGTTTTAATTCTGCACAAAAATATCCACTGGCCTGATTGATCCGCTCCCCTTCTGGGTTTTTAAAACTCAGAATGCCTAAATCTTCAATCCACTCACCGACCAATACAGTCCCAACTTTACGTTTTAATTTGAGTTCAAACCCAATACCGTCTGCATTGATAAATAAGCAGTCCTCACAATCCGGGTCTACTTTTCCACCGGGAAATCTGAGAGTATTGGTTTCAGTAATGAATCGAAACGCGGGGTTAAACGTATCAGAAGCTGATAATTTATCACTTAAACCAGAAATGGTTGTTTTTTGAACATCACCCTCTATGAAACCAATTAGTGGATATTTTACATACGGAGTAAAAAAAGGTTTTTTTCCCAGTTCAACATATCTCTCTTCCCACTTTAAAGTTAGTTCTGCTGTACTTATTTCGGCATCAGAATCCCAGGTGGGAATCATCCTCAAATTGTACGTACCTTCAAGTTCTTTCGGATTTTCAACAGCAAATTCTACGCCTTCCTTTAGCATGTTTTGTTTGCATTCAAAGGGAACCTTAGAATCTGTGAGTGAGGTTGTTAACAGAGACAAAATCAAGGGAAATAAAAAATTCAT
>LKNA01000193.1 GCA_001564065.1 Chitinophagaceae bacterium T5-Br10_B2g13 | reverse complement strand
TGTCGCTTCATGCAAATGAGGTTGAAATGACGATTGGAGATCAGGAGTACTCAATTTCACTGAACCGGGATACTCTTGCCATTCAACTCACAGAGAAGCCCGCCGGGCGTATGGTACGGTTTGATCTGAAACCCTTCATCGATGGTCTCCCAGAACCCGGCGCCGGCAGAATGGAAACTCTGCCCGTTAGTAGTCTGACCCTTGAACGTCAAAGCGGATCTCTAAACGTGAAACTTGTCTTCAATTCATTGAACGTACAGTGGCAAAACGGAGAGATCACAAGCCTGAATGCAAATGTTGGGCTGTTTTTCTCTACTGATGAGTAATCCATACCGCCTGACAGATTACCTGAAAGAAACCGAAACTATTACTCTCCGTCTCCCCCTCACTCTGTCTCTCATTCTCTTTATCACAAATCCGCCAATCCAGTTTCTCCCGATCTGGCGAGGTTTTTTTGGATGAAGGGAGAATGAGCTTTTTTGATTCGGCAGTAAATCATTTAGCCGTAAATGATTTTAACCAGTGATCTAATTCTATTTCGGAATTAAAATGATAATCTCCGTCATTCAAACCTTTCCAAAACCCTTCAAATCTTTGCTTCGAATTAAATACTCTGAATGAAACCCCTTTGTAGTTATAAACACGAACAACTGATTCGTATTCTTCACTTGAAATTTCTATTGTTTCAATTGTTTTATTAGTAGTTAAATATTCACAATTGATTTGATTAATTTGATTCATAGCTTTTAATTTTTGTTGACAGCAGTAGCTTTATAAATATCTGCCGGGAGTGGCTCTTCTACTTTCCAAACAATGTTCATAGGCTGAGAACCTTCCCATTTGTTTAAATTTACAGGACCAACAAAAAAGTAAGGTTCAGTTTCTCTCCTTTCGTCACGTCTTTGATTTCTAATGAATAGCAGTGGGGTTATTCCTTTTTCTCTATGTTCTAAATGGCGGATACCCTTTTTGGTTGTTGGTTTTGTATTGCTCTGAGTTTGCCAGTGAAATAAAGTATCTGAAATTGCATAATCGCGATACATTGTAGATGGTGAGTAATCCTTCTCACTTTTATTCAAAGTCACAAAAAGCAGATTACATTTCGTTTCTTTGTGATAATAAACTCCTTCTCTTGGTAGATATAATTTTCCTTTTCGAATATCATTGAATGCCGCCATTATCTCATCACGGCCGTATCTAGCGTGTAATTCTAAGTGAATATTATAAGGGTTTTCCCAGAATTTTGTTTTATGAGTTACTTCATTTAATAGGTACTCCATTAATTCCTGATACTCTTGGACTAATTCAGGGTAAGACCAAAATTTGTGAATCAATTTTTGAAGTCGACTTATATCTTCTCTCTCACCGAAATTAGCCGCCCACATTTTTAGAAATGATAATTCTTTGTTAGTCAGATTATCAATTGAAGGAGCTTCTGAGAAAGAAAAGTAATTAATGCTCCACTTTAACCTTGAAATACTATCAAGGTGAATGCTTCGGATAATAGATCGGCCAAATGATTTTTCTTCTTCTGTTTGTTCAGTTTTAAGGAGTCCTGCTTCTCTTTTAAGTTGTGTGAAATAAAGATCATTTTTATAGAAATCTTCTAAATGAAGTTCTGTTTTGTCGAAAAACTGCTGTAATGAATTTGGCCTATCTACATTATTGTAAAGTGAAAGGATTTGTGGTCTGTTTGACGCAATAGAGTCTTTAATATTATTCAAAACGATCTCCTGAGAAACCTTATCCAATTCTATCGCACATCCAGTTGGAAGTACAGGGAATTCATTCTCAACATGCCGTTCAAGTTTTCTACCATGAACATTTACGAGGGAACTAAACTTTTTAGAGTAGCTGAATTTCTTATTTGAGTAGCCTATAAAATCAAGAACTGTTAAACATTCTTTTCCTTCAGACAACCTGAGACCTCTTCCAAGTTGTTGGGTAAAAAGTATGGAGCTTTCAGTTGGTCGTAAAAATAAAATGGTATCAACTTCTGGGATGTCAACTCCTTCATTAAATAGATCGACAGTAAAAACAGCGTTAACTTTTCCTTTTCTAAGTTCAGAGATTGCTGAATCTCGAGTACTTCGATCGGAATTTCCTGATAAATGAATACTTGTTATTCCCATTGTATTGAACTTATTGGCCATGTATTCTGCATGTTGAACACCTACACAAAAACCTAAAGCTTTCATTTCATGTGGATTCTTAACTTTGTCCTTCAACTCTTTTTCAATAAAGGCAATTCGATCATCAGAGGATGTGTATAATCTTTCTAATTCTTTTTGATCATACTTGCCTCGAACCCAGTTCACATTTGACAAATCTGTATTATCATGAACACCGAAATATTGAAAAGGTGAAAGCAATCCTTGTTCAATTGCATCCCAGACCCTTAACTCAGCAGTGGCCTTACCGTCAAAGAAATCCATGACATTTCTGCCGTCAGTTCGTTCTGGTGTGGCTGTTAATCCTAATAGATATTCAGGCTCAACATAATCCAGAAGTCTTTGATAAGTAATTGCCTCAGCGTGATGAAACTCATCAATTATTACAACGTCAAAGTGATTGGATTTAAATTTAAATTCGCCGGAATGAAGAGATTGAATCGATGCAAAAACATGATTCCAATCGTTTGGTTTGAACCCATCTACCAAAAGTTCACCAAAATTCGATTCCTTTAAAACTTGACGAAATGTTTGAAGACTCTGCTTTAATATTTCTTTTCGATGAGCAACAAAAAGTAACTTTGATTCACTATCAAATTCCTTTGTGAAATTCTTGTAGTCAAAGGCGGATATAACAGTTTTTCCAGTACCCGTTGCTGCAACAACTAAATTCTTATCACTGTTTTTGACCTGCCTCTCTAACTCAAGCTTCTCTAAAATTTCTTGTTGGAATGAGTAGGGTTTTATATCAAAGAACGTTTGATCAAAATTGATCGTGTTCTCTTGATTCAATGCCTGACTTAAAACCTTGCTTTCATTCTCACTTCCATTATAAATCTTAAATTCTTCGCTATTCCAATAACTTTCAAAAGAAGCTTCAAATTTTTGAATCAAGTGAGGAGATTCAATATTTGAAATTCGGACATTCCACTCTAGTCCATCAGTTTGAGCACTTGCTGAAAGATTTGAGGATCCAACATAAGCTGTACTGTATCCTGTATCTCTATGAAACAACCAAGCTTTTGCATGAAGCCTTGTTCGTCTTGTATCATATGAGACTTTTACTTTAGCCCCCATTTCTAGGAGTTCATCAATTGCTTTTTTATCACTTGCTCCCATATATACAGTTGTGATAACTCGAACTTCAACTTCCTGATCTATACATTTTCTTATCTCATCTTTGAGTAATCTTAAACCAGACCATTTGATAAACGAACAGATAAAATCGATACGATCTGCACTTTTTATTTCCTTCTTTAATTCGAATCCAATTCTATATTCGTCACGTGCATTTACAAGAAGAGCTGACTGGGATAGAGGAATTCCAGGATGAGTTAAATCACTGGATTTTTTATAATTACTCGTGCGATTTAAAACTGATAACAGAACCTCTTCAGTTGCAAAGTCACTTTCATTAAAGTTTTTGTTGATTTCACCGAGCTGTTTTATAAATGAATTGCAAAGTTCTAATCCCTTTTCAATACGTTCTTTTTCCTTAAAATTATCAAGCGTAATTTTAAGGAACCGTTCAAGATAAATTGCTGCATAAGTAGAAAACTCAGCAGAATCAATCTCCTCTAACTGCTTGTCAAATATCTTACTTTTCAGAAGTTCTTTTTTCTTTCTGGATAGTAATTCGTCGTATAAACCTTCTTGAAGGAATTCTTTAGTCATGTTTTTTTTATTCATATGACTCTAAATAATCACCCATCCCCGGAATCACATTCCGAATCCCGCCACGGGGATTTTCCACATCGCCTTTGTAGCGGGGAATTACGTGAATGTGTGTATGAAAGATCGTTTGTCCGGCGGCTTCATTTATGTTAAAGCCGATATTGAATCCGTCGGGTTGATATTTTTTGGTTAGAATATCTTTGACACGATCCGTCATAATCTGGCAGGCGGTTTTTTCTTTATCTGTCATTTCAAAATAGTTGGCTGATTTCCGTTTCGGAATCACAAGCGCATGTCCTTTACTGACCGGATATTTGTCATACATGCTATACACCGTAGCTAGTTCGGAAATCAATTCCGCATCCGATGACGGGTTTTCGAAAATACCATCTTTACCATTGTCCACCTGCGTAAAGTGCCGATATTCATATATCTCGCAAAAATCATTTTTGAAGAACGTCCTAAATGGCAATTTCACGTTACATTGATAAGTCGGAACCTTGTGAACATAGTGCGTCCGATAACCAAATCTTTTTAAATCACGCCGGACAGTAAAGTAGGCTTTTCCAGTTGGTTTTAAGAGTTCACTGACTGACATCAGCACTTCTGCTTGCTCTTCCGGCAACAACACATTCAGCACGTATTGGCAGAGAATGGTATCAAATTTATTGTCAGGATAATCGGGGGCATAGTGTGGGTCGTAATTGGCACAGTTTAAACCTTTTGATTGCAGAAACTCAGCATCTTTCCCAAAACCGGAGCCAAAATCCAGCACTTCGCCATCAATCACTCCCATATTGTAGAGTTTACGGGTGGGGTACGAAACTTTGTCCCGTTCCTTAGCGGTGAGATGTGCGTTTGGGTTTCCTTTCATGACCAGTGAAATTCTTCAAAACCACGGGTTTCAATTAAATACCGGCTTTTCTCTTTCAGTGAATTGAATGCAGAATTTTCCCAGTTGAACTGTTTAAAATCCCGCTGGGTGATGAGATTTACATTCATTTCTTTTTCAAATCCGGCTTGCTCAACATCCCAGATAATCTGCCAGTAGGAAATGATCCGATCTTTTCGATTATCCAATAATTCCAGTGAAGGGATCTTGTCTCGTTTGCGGTTATTTACGGTAGCCTTGGCCGGTAACAAATTCCAGAGATCATTATTTCGCCAAACCGAAAACGGGAGGACGTGATCAATATTCAGATCATTGGTAATTCGGCTGCCCGACCAAACGCATTCCAGTTCGCCATTCTTTTTTTTCAACGTTTTGAAGATCTTTTCTGACAACAACACATTCCGCGCTTCCTGCGGAGACTTCAACATGGTTTCAAGGACTTGGTTCATATTCAAGCTCTTGTCTTTATCCACTGTAAATTCTGCCCAGTTGATCAGAATAGAATGCATTCCGGTAATAAAACTTCCCATTAATTCCATCACATTGAAATAATCACGGGGAATAGAAAACTCGGTAAAGTTTTCTATCAAAAAGTTAACGTCCATTTTATCGGGTTGCCGCAATTGGAGGGTTGTTTCTTCCCGTCTATAGATACTGTATTCAGTATAATTCACCGATTTTCCAATATATCGCATGGGCTGATCTTTGATGGTATCCCTGAGCTTTTTGCAAAGCTGAAATACGGTGTCCTCAATTTCACCGGGTAGGTTTCCCCTAACGAGTTCCGAATAAAAGACCGAAAGTCCGCCCTTCTTTTTATAAAAATCGGTTACATCTTTAAATAATGATCGAAAAG
Organism: Chitinophagaceae bacterium T5-Br10_B2g13; assembly: GCA_001564065.1. Lineage (GTDB taxonomy): Bacteria > Bacteroidota > Rhodothermia > Balneolales > Balneolaceae > Rhodohalobacter. The sequence continues at coordinate 1,104 of LKNA01000193.1, read as the reverse complement.
AAAGTGTAAATGAATCGAGGTTATCGCCGTTTCTTTGGGGAAGTTCTTTTTCTATGATCGGGTAGTAGTATTCTAACCATTTCAGAATTAATAATCCCACCGGGAGAAGTACACGGTCATTTTTAAATTTCTGATAGGGTGATTTTTCTTGGATCACTTCAATTGTAGACCGAAGTAAAGCAAATTTATAGGTAGTGTCTTTGCTGTCCCGCTCGATGATCTGATTGATATTTTTTAGCGTGTCGTAAGCCATTCAAGTCTATTCATTTTATAATACTTATGAATATAAAATAACCAGCCCGGATTCCGAATCATTAATAATGAAGAATTAATTAACCTCCAAATACTCCCCAATAAAATCTCCGTTAGTCTCAACTTCCTCGTCAAATTTCAAAACAATTTGAGACGTTACCAGATCAACCCAGCTCTCAATTTCACTCTGCTCATTGAGTGAATCCAGAAAACTTAATAACGGATTCTCTTTAGTAGAATCCTCATTAAAGAAAAGATAGATGTCGGTTTTAAAGGAGTCCCTGTAGTTTTCAGGAGTTCGGATAAGATAGTGCTCCAAAACTTTAATCTTTTGTGATCGCGTCATATTCCACATGTATGGTTTCAAAAATATCCATCGAAAATATGGCCGAATGGGTGATCATCTCTTGTGGCAATATCGCAAAATGAAGTGGAATATCGAACATAAGAATGAGGAATAAGGAATATCGAACTCTGATTATTGAATAACGAATGTCGAACTGTTCGAAATTCGGAGTTCATAATTCGTGATTCATTAATCAAACCCCGGACGCTTTCAGGAGCCCCGAAATCCATCAGGACCAGCACCGATCCGTCAGTTGACGGAGATTCCCACTAAGTGAAAATGACTGGATTCGCACGCTGACAGGTCCTCAGTTTCTGGAGTTACATCTCAAAAATCTTCTTTACCAAATGTTTTGGATAGGTTACTCCCTCAGACATGCGCTTGTTAATCGCGCCATAAATATGCTCGGTAAGAATTCTTTCCTGGCGGTCCCACTCCATCTCATCTATGGATGCAATTCTGTCGTAGTAAACGTACCCATTAAGATGAGGGCCGATGTCGTTCAT
>LKNA01000064.1 GCA_001564065.1 Chitinophagaceae bacterium T5-Br10_B2g13 | reverse complement strand
ACTTCCACCATCTGAAATTCCACTCTTCTTGTTGTTGAATTACAAAGCCGGCCTCTTTTGTCAGTGGGTGCATCTCTTGCAGAGAGCGACTGTTGATGTTCTCCGGTGAGAGAAGGTTTATCAGGAAGTTAGAGATCAAAAAATACCCTTTTCTGTTCCAGTCGAGCATATAGAGTTCACCGCTCGGTTTTAGAAACTTCCGGAAGTGATTCAGAACAGTATATTGATCCACATAGTAGTGAAAGGAGTTCAGGCAGATGATTTTATCAAAGGTGTGATGCTCAAAATCGAGCTCCTCGCAGTAGCAGCTGGTAAAGTGAACATTTGTATAGTTCTCTAATTTATCTCTGGCTTTTTCCAGCATTTCTGAGGCCGGATCGTTAAGCACCAGCTCTTCGATCGAATCAAACTTGTCCAGAAGTTTTTTTGCGAGAATCCCGGTGCCCGCGCTGGCGTCCAGAATACGATCTCCGGGCGTTGGCTCGAAATGTCTTAGGAAATGTTCGTGGGTATGTTTCAGATAGGATGAGTACAACTTATCGTACCTGGTCGATAACTTGTTATAGTACTCCGCTGTTTTTTTTGCTTTTGTATTGATGGCGGTAAGGGTTGAATATTTTACAACTAACCTGAGTTCGATTGATAATTCTAATTAAAACAGTGAAGAAGTCTCACCTGACAAGGGGTTCCGAGCGTTAGCGACACGTGAAACGAAATGTAAATGGGTTTCCATCGGGTTTTTCATAAATCATATGAACATACCCCTCAATCCCCCTTTGCTAAAGGGGACTCTTGATTTCATTGTCTCAGAGTCGAATCGAGGCTACTACAACCTTACCGGAACCTCAATCGTTTGCGACTCTGAATTTGAAAAATGCAGTGTGAGCTCAAAAGTATCACCGTCGGCAAGAGTTCTGGTTACCTGAATGAGCATAATATGCAGGCCTCCTTGCTGGAATCTTATGGTGGATTCGGACGGTAACTCAACTTCAGGAACTTCACGCATTCCCATCATTCCCTCTTCTTCGCGTTCATACGATTCGTGAATCTCAACCAGCTGGGCTACGTCTGATTCAACACCGACTAATGCATCTTCGGTTTCCTCAAAATTGGTGATTAAAAAGTAGGCTGCACTCATGCGGCCTTCACTTGCAGGTCTTGCCCACGCACCTTCTATTTGAACACCTTCTCCATCTATTACCTGTTCCTGAACCGATTCTCTCTCTCCGCCGCAGCTGATTGCAAAAAGTAGTGTAAAAGCAAATAGTGCAAAATATTTCATAATGGTATGTTTAAAGTAGTTTTTGTAGGTCTTCGATGATGATATTGACCGGAGTCATACTTCCGCCGTAGTCAAAAATCAGTTCGGAATTTTGATTGATCAGCAGAATTTTATCTGAGTGATTTAAAAAGTACATACGTTCTCCATCCTCAACTTCACGCGAGTAGGACTCCTGAGTTCGTACGCTCACTCTTCTCATAAATTCGTCAATTGTATCGGGATCTCCCGTTAAAAATTTAAAAGGTTCGCGGTCCATGTCGAATGCCCGGGCATATGATTTCATAACTTCGGGTGTATCTCGCTCAGGATCGAACGTAACCATTACAAATTGGGTATCGCCCGGATTATCCATCTCTTCGTAAACTTTACCCACATTGGCTGTAATAAATGAACAGATATCGGGACAGTGAGTATAAATAAAACCAATTACCAGCGGTGATCCCTGAAAATCATCAGGAAAAATCACGGTTTCTCCGTTTTGATCGGTGAGCTCATAACTGACGTCGCTGTAATCATCAAGAGCTGGGCTGCTGCATGCAGACAAAGCTATAGCAAGGGCGGTGATGGCGATAAGTGGATAGATAAATGATTTCATCTTGTAAAACTTAAATTTGATAAATAAAAACCAAGCTACTTCAGGCTTATGAAGCTTTGATGAAACATCAACTGATCTATTTCATCTCATTCTCAAACTCTGAGATCATGAGCTCCATAAAAATCCGGGCTGATTCGGTTCCCAATATCTCCAACTGATCTTTAGGAAGTCCGTCCCATACCTCATATGTAACGGCGTCAATTCCGAACGTTTTATGCGACCAGTTTTTTGCAATGGGTGAATCGGTCGGAAACGGTTCAACGTTCAAATCAATATCGGAAAGTTCGTTTTTGATCCGGTCTGCCCACCGATAGGTGAACAGATGTGGAAAGGTTTCGATCTCTTCCAGTATTGGATAGAAAACCGTCTGGCCGGTTGAGTGAAAATCGATGGCGTAAAATACTTTTCGATCATCACGTTTTAGCAGAGGTAGAAGAGAGCGCTGTACAGCTCTGGTTTCGGGTTGGTTGAAAAATTGCCAATCTCTGTTCAGGTCTACGCCTGCCGCATTCGTTCTCCAGTGGCCGTTGTCGGCGCCATCCGGATTCATCAGTGGATAGGCCCACACATCAAAATACTTTCGGAATTGTCTGGCTAAATCGGAGTCTGAAACCAGCTCCTCAATAAAATAGAGCCCGGTAATATATCCGGGAATCTCCGGTGGATGCTGCCGCCCGTAAATCAGAATGACACCTTTAACCGGTTCATCAGACTGTTCGGAAACCTTCAACTGATATACCGGTCGTCCCTGATGTGAACTTCCAACAACCGATCGCTGAATGAATCTGTTTTGGGCAAGGAGGTCAGACCATATCTGAAATTCATTTGTTGTTTGAGGGACCTGGGCTGAAACCCATACAGGCTCAGAGCCAATATTTAAGGAGATGATTCCGTTACGTGTGTCGGGGTCTCGATGGTAGTTGGTTGAGTCGGCATTTTGCCAGGTTTGGCCTCCATCGTAACTGATTTCCGGCCTGTACCGATGTCGGCCATCAGCATAGTTGAGTTCGAGGGTTACATTGGTGGAATCGTCAGCCCAAACCTGAAATCCATACCAGGGGCTGTTGTTGATAGGGCTGATTTCCGGATTGATCTGCAGCCGGTAGTGATACGGATCAATTCGGATTACATCATTTACTCTAGAGCCCCGGAATTCATTTGTGATCCATACGCCATCTTCAAGAAACCCGATGGTGCGTTTATTCTGATGGTTAATTTCACGGTCTGAAGTTTCGGTTACACCTTCAGGGTCGTAGGAGTAGCCGGAGAACTCTTCAGAAGTTTTGCAGCCGTTCAGGTACAGAATTGATGTTAATAATATGAATAGGAATGATTTACGGTTGCAGAACATTTAAAATAATAGCTTTTAAGATGATTTTCTCTGATTGAAATTTTCTATGTTCCGGAAACTACATATACTGTGAGTCCCGGTTTTATAAAAGATATAAAAACTCTATTGTTGAAAACTATTCAAGATAACGCTGCTTGCAGGCTTTTTCTTTTTTTATTTATACCCTGTATTACATTTTTACTGCCAATCTCAATGTCTGCCCAAGACAGCGAGAGGGAGTCGATTGTATGGAAGGTTACGTTTGAGGGCAATGAAAACTACCGGGACATGGTTCTGCGGGAGATTATTGCAACAGAAAGCCCAAATTTTCTGCAAAAAACCTTCAGACGTACCGGCAATTTTGTGTTAAATGAGATGGATGTTCGCCGCGACCGCATTCGAATCATGAGGTATTATGAACGCCGGGGTTATCCAAACGTAGAAGTGGACTTCGAAATTCTTGACAGGAGAAAAGAGTGGCAGAAAGAGGTTGTTTTTCGTATCAGTGAAGGAGAGCCGGTGAGGATTCGATCATCAGAAATTGAGATCGATGCGGATCCTGAAATAGTGGATGAGATCAGATCTTCGCGCGAGTTTGAAAGAGCCGCTGAACGGCACGAATTTCAAGTGGGGAGCCGGTATCAAACCTTGAGACGGGCAGATGTAGAAGGACGTTTTTTAAATCTGCTGGAGGAGCTGGGCTTTGCTTGGCCTGAAGTTGAAGTTTTGGCAGAAGTGGATTCGGTTTCAAACCGGGCAGATATTACGATAAAGGCGAGGCCCAATACAAGGACCTATTTTTCGGAGGTCAAAATTGAAGGTGATATCTCAGTCCCGGAGAGAATTTTAATTCGGGAAACGGAAATCAGGGAAGGAGAACGTTACAGCAGAAGTAAACTGCAGGAAGCCCAGCGACAGGTATTTAATCACCATCTGTTTCGGTTTGCTACAATAACGGTTCCTGAACAACCGCAGGATTCCACACTAAATGTGCTGCTGAGAGTTCGTGAAAATCCGAAAAGGTCGGTTCAGGCGATGATCGGTTTTGGTCGGGAAGAGTTACTGCGCGGCCAGGTGAGCTGGCAAAACAGAAATATAAGCGGTACGGGCCATCGTTATGGTGTAAACGCCCGCGCATCTTTTATTGAACAGAGACTCAGCACGGATTATCTGCTTCCATACGTTTTCAATACAAGGAGCAGTTTTGTAACTACTGTATTTGGTATGCATAAACTGGAGCCGTCTTTCGAGCTGTTTCAGGCCGGCTTCAACAACAGCTTAATTTATCAGCTTGATCGCACCAAAACGGCTTCTGCTTCATATGAGTTTTCTATAAACGAAGAGCTTTCCAGGAATACAGATGCTGCCTTGCCCGATACGGTTATCAACTATAACGTTTCTTCACTCTCACTGTCGGGTTACTATAGCCAGGGTTTAACCCGGGAGCCTCGGGGGTGGGTCATCCAGCCATTTGTGGAAATTTCAGGTACGTTTGGTGAGTCTACATTCTCGTTCCAAAAGGTGCTGCTGGATGTGAGGAGATTTACGAATATCACAAACTCATTAACGTTTGCGAAGAGAATAAATACCGGCGCAATCTTTTATGAACAGAATAAACAGCTCCCGTCAAATATCAGGCTGTTTACAGGAGGTACGAACTCGGTACGCGGCTGGAACAGGCAGGAGCTGGGGCCGAGCCGGGCAAGTTTTGATGACGACGGAAATTTCGATACGTACGTGCCAGTAGGAGGGCGTGCCTTGTTTACATTCAACATTGAGCTCAGGCAGCAGTTAAGGGGTATTATACCAAACCTGGGACTGGCCGCATTCCTGGATGGCGGACAGGTATGGGATAATATTAACAGCCTTGAAGAGCGGCCTATACAGTTTGGCGCGGGCGGCGGTATTCGATATCAATCTCCTATTGGGCCGGTTAGGGTGGATGTGGGTTATAAATTAAACCCAACAGATGAAGATTTGAATATTTTTGAAGGGCAGGATTTTGGAAGTGCATGGAGCCGCATTGGAATTCATTTTAGTATAGGTCAGGCATTTTAATGAGCGAAGAAAAGAAAGAACATATCAAACCGAAGCGAAAATGGTTGAAATGGATCATTTCCATTGCTGTTATTTTGGTGTTGGTATTCGGTACCCGTTTTGCACTTAAAAGCGATCTGGTCTTCGACTATCTCCGAACTACTGTTGAAAATCAGGTTGACAAACAGATCAACGGATCGCTGGAGATCGCGTCGATTCGTGGTGATCTGCTGCACGGTTTTACGATTTATGGAATTGACCTGAGGGATGATCGGATGGAGCAGGTAGCGGAGATCGATTCTCTTCAGATATCCTACAGGTTAATGGATCTAATCAGACAGACGCACACGGTAGATCAGGTTACTGCAAGTGGTGTTCAGGTATTTATAACACAAAACCGGGATTCCGTTTGGAATGTGATGGAGCTTCTTCCACCCTTTGATGATGAAGAAGAAACTGATGATCCACTGCGATGGGCTGTGAATAATCTGGAGCTTTATAGTGTAAATATGGATGTGAGGTCAGATCATCTTTTGCCGGATGGATTTGTGAATATTCGTGAGATGAGTTTAGTTGCTTCCGGCGGAGTTTCGGATCGGGGATATTATGGAAAGTTAAACTCGCTGGAGTTCTCACTTGAAGAGGCACGTCTGCCCGAGAATATTCAATTTGCGATGAGTGCTGAGGGCGACCATGAAAGAATCACGCTCGAATCCCTGTTAATTAACTCCGGCCGATCGATGCTGAATGCAGAATCGGATTACCGGTTGCCAGACGAAGTTTCGGCTTCGCTCCGAATGGATCCACTGGACTGGCGGGATATTGCTGCGTATATAGATGATTTGCCGTTGAGGCAAAACCTGCAGATGGAAATTGGAGCAGAAGGTACCATGGAGGCTCTGAGGTTTAGTCTGGCAGCTACCGCAAACGGAATGGAGCGTTTCGATATATCAGCAGGCTTGTCTTTGGAGCCTGAACTATCCTTAACTCATTTGAATGTAGAAGTTCAGAACCTGAATACAACCCTGCTCACAGGTTTGGAGGATCTGCCCGACCTGGATTTCCTTTCAATATCGGGTAGCGGAACGATTCATCCCGACCGAATTGAAGAGAGCGAATGGGCGGGTGAGTTCAATTTTGGCGGACTGCAGTACGATCAGTATCAAATTGACCGGTTTCAGTCGGAATACGCTCTATTAGGGGATGAAGTTCAAATCGAAGCTCAGTTTAGAAGGCTTGACCAGGTTGTGAATACAGGGTTGTCGGCTCAGCAAATATGGGGTGATAGCCCGGTATGGAGTGGATCAGTAGCATCTGATCGTATGAACTTGGCGGTCTGGCTAGAAGATCCTGAACTGGAGACCTCATTGAATATAAAAAGTTCATTTTCAGGAATGGGAATTGAATCGGAGCGTTTCAGGGCAATAGCGTCATTGGTTCTTGAAGAGAGCCGTGTTGGAGATCAGGCTTTTTCCGGACTTACTTTTCGCGGAAATATCAACCAGCAGAGAGTATCCGGAAACCTGAACGGGCGTCTGGACCGGAGTAACTTTACAGCTCAGGTTAACGTGAATAACTGGCAGGAAGATCCTGATTACATTTTCAATGCAGTTATGCAGGAGTTTAATCTGGCAGAACTCTCGGGCCTTGAAAATTTCCCGACCTATCTGAACGGAACCCTAAGCGGATCGGGCCGGGGTTTTGACCCGGAAAACCTGGAACTTCAGGCAACAGCCGAACTCGATTCCAGCATGGTGAACCGTGAGTCAATTGAGACATTACGCGCAGATTTTCGAATTGCTGACCAGTTTTTAACCGTCGAAAATGCCATTCTGGAAAGCCCGATCGCTGATGCCGAATTTTCACTGCTTCAGCATTTAACGGAATTTGAAAACTTAGATAATAGATTAAACTTTAGCGCCGCACTGAAAGATCTGCAGCCGCTTGCCCCGCTGTTTGAACTGGATAGACTGGAGTCTGAAGGTGTGGTTACCGGTTCGCTAAACAGGAGCGGAATGGGATACCTGGAATTCAACGGTGAGGCGGAGCTGCAGAATGTATATGTGGACACACTCTTTTCGTCTGATGCAATTACCGGAAATGCTACTGTCAGACTTCTGGATGATTTAGAAGCTGACGCGGAAATCCAAATAGAGTCTCCTCTTGTAAATGGAATTGGTGTTCAGGATATAACGTTTTCAACACGCCTTGTGCAGGGAGAAGACATGACAACGGGTGATTTTGTTTTTGAAATTTTTGATGAAGATGTCTGCACACTTCACCATGAGGGTAATTACCAGGTTACACCGGAGATGGTGAATTTGCGAACCACGGCTCTTGAATTTACGACAGAGTTCAGAACGCTTATGCTGGATCAACCTTTTGACTTTGATTTTACTTTTGAAAGTGAAACGGCAAGGATGGACACTCTTACAATGAGAGATGCGTCCGATCAGTCATTTCTGTCTCTCTGGATTCCCGAAGCATCTGCTGAAGTTCAGGAGCTGGGGTTCAGGGCTGAAAATTTAAACATGGGTGCTATTCAGAGCCTGATGCTCGAGGAGCCTTTGATAGAGGGGTATCTGTCTGCCGAAGCGAGCTTTCGCAACAACACAGAGGAGTTAACGATATCCGCAGACGGGGTGTTAGACAACATAGAGAGCGGAAACGGAGTGATGGATCGATTTAATTTTTCGATAAATATTGAAGATGAATGGCTGCAGCTCGCTTTCGATGGCAATCACAATGGCAATACGCTTTTTGATTCACAACTTCAGGTGCCGTTTCTACCGGGCGATCCGGCAACGTTTGATGATCAGTTCTTCGATCTTGATGTAAGCGGTTATTTTGAGCTAATGGATTCAGATTTAACCTACTGGCTCTCTTTTGTACCCGACTTTGAAATAGAAGAGACCGCGGGAAGGGTTAGCATGCGGGGTGACCTGAGCGGTATTGCCGGTAATCCGGAACTGACCGGAGAATTATTGATACAGAATGGTGTCTTTTCAGGTATCAATATCGATCGGGCCGGTTTTGACCTGAACTATATTCACGATGAAGAATTTGTGGAGCTGGGCGGAGTGGTAGAGGCTGCTGGAAACCCGGTTTTGAATATGGAAGCGAAACTCCCGTTTATCGTGGACCTTGAAGCGGCAGAAGTTCTGTTGCCTGATGAAGACGATGAGGTTTCGATCAACTTTAGAACGGAGAATTTTAATCTGGCTATTTTCAACGACTTTCTGGATAGGGAGATGTTCAGGCAGCTGCGCGGTACACTGAACGGAGAGGTGGAATTGAGGGGACAACTGGCAGATCTTCAAACTTCCGGTCGCATGGAGTTGGAAGGAGGGAATCTGAGGGTAGTTCCGGCCGGTATTACACTGTCTGAGATAACCTCTGCCATAAACTTCAGCGGATCAAGAATAGAGTTGCAGCAGTTTAGAATGCGAAGCGGCCCCGGGCAAATTCGAGCCAGCGGTTCTGTTGAGATGGAAAATTTAACACCCGGAAACCTGCAGTTGAGCATACGCGGTAATCAGTTCAGAGCCGCAAATACTTCTGAGTATAATGCGTTGATTGATCTGAATGCAGAGCTGACCGGAACGGTGGAAGAGCCACGTTTAACGGGAAATCTCACCTTTTTAAGTGGTTTTGTTAATCTGCAGAACTTTGGAGAACGAGCTGTAGAAGATGTGCAGCTGGAGGATGAAGAGGAGCCCGAACCGTTTGAATTTTACGAGTCACTGGCCATGGAGATGAACGTGAATTTTGCACGGCAGTTCTTCATCCGAAATCGTCAATATCTGGATATGGAAATTGAGTTGGGCGGTAATGTCGACCTTGTCAAATCACGAAACGAAGATCTTCAGATGTTTGGATCCCTGGAGGGTGTAAGAGGGTACGCCCGGCCGCTGGGTAAGCAGTTTCAGCTCGATGAAGCTTTGGTAACATTCTATGGCCCGGTTGATGACCCGGAGCTTAATATCCGAACACTGTTTGAACCTCCGCAAGCACAATCAGACGTCCGGATATTCTATATCATTGAAGGTACCGTTCAGGACCCGAGTTTTCGTTTTGACAGTGAGCCGGTTCTTGAATTGCAGGATATTGTGAGCTATACGCTGTTTGGTAAGCCGTTTTATGAGCTCGAATCGTGGGAACAGGTTGTGGCCGGTAGCGGTAGCAGTCCGTCGGCTGCAGATATGGCGCTTGATGTTCTGCTGGATCGGGTAGAGCTTCTGGCTTCTCAAAGCCTGGGTATCGATGTGGTTCAGATTGATAACACCCGATCGGGATCCGACAGCTCTACAACCATTAAAACCGGGTGGTATCTGAACCGAAGAACATTTTTTGCCGTGCTGAATGAAATTAGCAGCAGCCGGCCGAAAACACTTTTCATGCTTGAATATCTTTTGAGGGAAAATCTGGAACTGCTTATTACACAGGGAGACGACTCCAGAGAAGGCATTGATTTAAGATGGAAGTATGAATATTAGAACAGGTTTAGGCAGGCGATAAAATAATACCGGGGCTAAATCAGTTTAGTTTATGAGCTCAACATAAAAATATCATGACACTCGTCGATCTACTTAAATACGCTCTTGTTATCCTGGTTATTCTGATAGCCGGGTGGTTCTTCCTCAGCTATGAAAAACCGGAAGGTACGATGCATAGCGATCTCGGAGCGTGCGATGAACCGCTCTCATACAGAATCGGAACCGTCGACCCACGCTTCGATATATCAGAGGCTGAAGTTAGAGAAGCGATGCAGTATGCTGCATCGTTATGGTCGGAAGCGATCGGGCGGCCTTTAGCCTACTTTGCTGAGTATGGAGATATAGAAGTGAATTTTGTTTTTGATGAGCGCCAGGAGCTTGCTGTTGGGGAAATGCGTTTCCGTGAACAGATCGAATCGGAACAGATCAGAACTGATCAGCTTCAGAGAGAGTACGAAATTCGCAGGGATCGGTTTGATCGAAAGTCTGCGGAGTATGAGCAGCTCGCTAATAGAACCAGGCAGGAGATTGATAACCTGAACCGCTGGGTTGGAGAGAGAAATGGGCAGGGGGAGTTGTCGGAACAGGACCGGCTCGAGTTTGAGCAGCAGCGAAGCGAGGTGGAGAGGTTGCAGCAGCGAGTGCTTCGTGAGAGAAGTGAACTCGATCAGCTGGCAAATGAGGTTAATAACTATGTAGATCAGCTGAACAGTCGCATTGATGAGAGCAATAAGCTGATTGACCGGTACAATGATGAATATGCCGGAGAAAATCGGTTTACCAAAGCAACCTATCGTAATTTGAGAGACGGGGGTGTGATAACCGTTAATCAGTTCCTGAATAAGAGAGACCTCTACCTGGTTTTGGCACATGAGCTGGGGCATGCCCTTGGCCTTCAGCATGGAAGTGATCCGGCTTCGGTGATGTACAGTCAGATGGGCGGTCAGGAGATTTATCCTATTATACAGCTGAGCCGCGAAGATGAACGCGCTATAAGTGAAGTTTGCGGCAGATAAAAGCTCACAGCTGTAAATACTGTCCGAAAATTTGCTATTATTCATTAAGCGCTAAATGATTAGCGCTATTTTCTCAACTTAATGGATGAGGGCGTGATGAATAAGTATAAAACAGAGTTAAAGTGGGGAGTTATTTTTATAGGGGTGCTTATTCTCTGGATGGTTTTTGAAAGGCTGATGGGCTGGCATGGAGAAAATATTGAGAGCCATGCAACCATGACCAATTTTTTTGCTCTGATAGCTGTGGTTATCTATGTGATTGCATTTCTGGATAAACGGAAAAAAGATTATGGCGGGTATATGACATGGACTCAGGGATTTATGACCGGTTTTGCCATAACCGTGGTTGTGGCTGTTTTAAGTCCTCTGGCGCAGTGGGTTATCCATGCGTTTATATCACCGGATTTTTTCGATAATATGATTGATCAGGCTGTACAAACAGGGCAGATGTCCCGAAGTGAAGCAACTGGGTATTTTAATCTGAAAAGCTACATGGTACAGGGCTCGCTGGGAGCTTTAATGATGGGGGCAATCACTTCAGCAATCGTTGCCGTGTTTACAATGAAAAAGAGGAAGTAAAAAGATTTTTCCGGCGATTTGATTGCACACCTGTTTATGAAAGTGGGGTAATATTTTAGTATTCTCTTCGGGTAATACATTTAATAACTCACTTTGCCATGAATATTATAAAGCTACTTCTACCTCTTTTTCTGTTTACTATTTTATCCACACCGGCAGCATCTCAGCTGCTCAACGAGCGTTTTCAGTTCGATCCGGACCTGGCCTATAACTCTGACATCACGTCTCCGGCTGATTTTCTTGGATATCAGCTTGGTGAGGAGTACTCACATCATTACCAGCTGGGGGCCTATTTGAAAAACCTGGCTGCCGAAAGTGACCGGGTCTCTATTATAACCTACGGGCAAACCTATGAAGGGCGCGATCTTTGGCTTGTAATGATTTCAAGTGAAGAGAACCATGATAATCTGGAACAGATTCGTGAAAACAACCTGAGGCTTGCAAATCCCGGAGACTTAAGTGGCACTGAAGCGAGGAATCTGATAGAAAATCACCCTTCGGTGGTCTGGCTCAGCTATGGCGTTCATGGCAATGAGGCGTCGAGTGCTGAATCAGCACTTCAAACGGCTTACCGCCTTGCGGCCGGCGAAGATGCAGAATCGGCACGGTTCAGAGATGAATCTGTTGTAATCATCGATCCGATTCTGAACCCTGACGGCCGTGACCGCTATGTAACGTGGTACAAATCATCACAGGCTCATGTTTTGAATACCGATCCCTATGATCTGGAACACGATGAGATCTGGCCCGGGGGGCGTTCCAATCACTACTGGTTCGACCTGAACCGAGACTGGGTGTGGCTGGTTCACCCCGAATCGCAGGGGCGAATTGCAGAGTACCAGAAATGGATGCCGCAGGTTCACCTCGATATTCACGAACAGGGATTTAATAACAACTACTTTACTATGCCGGGTACCACCCCGAGAAACCTTCAGCTTCCGGACGACTATGAAGCGTGGAGTGATCGGTTTGGGAGAGGAACGATTGAAGAGTTTGATAAGCACAACATCAACTATGCTACAACCGAAGCGTTTGATTTCTTTTATCCGGGATATGGGTCATCATACCCGAGTTTGATGGGCGGCATTGGGATGCTTGCTGAGCAGGGCGGGCACAGCCGTGGTGGACGAGCAGTAGAGACGGAAGAGGGATACGTACTTACTCTTCAGCAACGAATATTTGATCACTATAAAAACAGCGTCGCCACGGTGCGCACTGCGGTAGAAAATCGACAGGAACTGCTTAACTACTTTCGCGAAGCGCTGAATCCTGAAAATTCTAAAATAGAGACAAAAGCCTACATTTTACCGGACAATCCAGCCGATCACACTTATGATGTTATCGATATCATGCTGAAACAGGGTGTGAAAGTTGAACGTGCCAACGAGAACTTCACTCTTCGCAATGCACTTGATTACTGGGACAATGAGCCGCAACGACGGTCTTTTAGTGAAGGTGATTTTATCATACGTACAAATCAGGCCAGGCATATGTTCATTACCACACTGTTTGAACCTGAGATGGCGATCGAAGATTCGGTGATGTACGACATGTCGGTATGGTCCATCCCGATGGCATACAATCTGGATGCGGCACGTGTAAATAGTGACCCATCCGTTTCGACATCGATGGTTGATGAAGTTCCTGCACGCGATAAGGGCGTCATAAATCCATCAGCGGAGTACGCTTTTGTGATTGACTGGAACCAGCAGTCTGCACCGAAAGCTCTGGGTGAACTATGGAGGAAAGGCTACGTTGTTAGGTCTGCCGAGAAGACATTTGAAAAAGATGGGGTGGAGTTTTCAAGAGGATCATTAATCGTTTTGATGGGTCGAAATTACGATAAGCGAGATCGCGTACGAAGAGATATGGCCGAAATTGCAGACTATGCAGGCGTAGTGATCCACGGACTGGAAACAGGAAGAATGGATGCAGGAATGGATCTCGCCTCCCGTAGCAGTACGGTTCTGCATCAGCCAAAAGTGGCACTTGTGATTGACCAGCCCTTCAGCTCGCTTACGGCCGGGCAGATCTGGTTTCAGTTTGACCGGAACGTTGAGTATGGCATTTCAAGGCTGCGTTCCTACAGGCTGAGTTCCATAGATCTGGATGAATATGATGTGATTATACTGCCGGGTCAGAGAGGCAGTGCTCCGCATTATGGCGATCGGCAACAGCAAGCTCTGAAAGAGTGGGTGGAACGAGGCGGAACCCTGGTAACAACAGAGGCTTCAGTTCACAGCCTTACTCAGGACAGAATGGAGTGGATCAATGTAAGCTTGGTGAAAGAGGAGGAAGATGATGATGCAGAGGATTTGGCAGCATTTACACCTTATGAAGCTCGTGTTGATACATTTGGTCTTCGAAGGATTCCGGGTGCAGCATTCAAATCACATATCGATGTCACCAATCCGCTGGCGTTTGGAGTGAAAGAGAAGTTGTACAGTCTCACCTATAACACCGATCAGATGGAGCCTTCGAGCAGATACCAGGTTGTTGGCTATTATGAGAAAGATGCTTCTCAGCTATTAGCATCGGGATATGCTTCTCAGGAGAATCTAAGTAAAGCTGCCGGAAACGTATTTGCAGGCGTGGCTTCACTGGGAAGAGGGAAGGTTGTTCTCCTGGCCGATAACACACAGTTCAGAATGTTCTGGAGAGGACCGGAGCGAATGATGATTAATGCAGTGATGCTGTTGCCCTCGATGTAAAAATACCATGTCTGCTTTTATATAACTTTGTGCCGGCCATGAATGACCGGCTCGCCTATAAAGCCCCAACATTGGGGCTTTTGTTATAATCTGAACCGAAATAATACAAACCCATTTATGGGTTTTACAAACGAGCGCGGGATTCATCCCTGCGAAGACTTAAATAGAAGTTCATCAATCAAAAAAGTGAACTGCGAATGACCGATGGGCGAACTGTGATTGATGATTTTGTCTCTCAAAAGAAATGGTATTTTTCTAGGTGTACAGTCAATTCATCATTGACTTGATTACCCATAGTATATAGCACGTAGTGACGTAAAGTTGCAGGGAGTAAAAATACCATGTCTATTACCGGCCATGAATGACCGGCTCGCCTATAAAACCCCAACCTTTGGGGCTTTTGTTATAATCTGAACCGAAATAATACAAACCCATTCATGGGTTTTACAAACGAGTGTGGGATTCATCCCTGCGAAGACTTAAATCGAAGTTCATCAATCAAAAAAAGTGAACTGTGATTGATGATTTTGATCTTTGCACCTGCATCGTTCCGGTTCTAATTTGATTAACCCGAAAAATCGTAGCGATTGGCATTATCTATATGAAATAGATGTGAACGATTTGCTATTTTAGTCAGTATAAATGTGAACCTCTAACTACTGTTTGGATGTCTAATAAAGAAAATCAAAACGCTGCAAACGAAGAAAGTAAATGCCCGTTTCATAACGGATCAATGAAAGAGAAAGAGACTGCCGGTGGCGGTACCAAAATCAGAGATTGGTGGCCGAACCGACTGGATCTCGATATTTTGCGTCAACATTCATCACTTACCAACCCGATGGGTGAAGATTTTGACTATGCAAAAGAGTTTAAATCACTGGATCTGGAAGCTGTGAAAAAAGATCTCACAGACTTAATGACAGATTCAAAGGATTGGTGGCCGGCTGACTGGGGACACTACGGACCGCTGATGATACGTATGGCCTGGCACAGTGCCGGAACCTACCGGGTTGCCGACGGTCGTGGCGGCGGAAGTACCGGAAACCAGCGATTTGCTCCTGTAAACAGCTGGCCCGATAACGTAAGCCTTGACAAAGCACGCCGACTACTCTGGCCTATCAAGGAAAAGTATGGCCGCAAGCTGTCATGGGCTGATCTTATGATTCTTGCCGGAAATGTTGCGCTGGAATCGATGGGTTTTGAAACTTTCGGATTTGGCGGCGGACGCGAAGATATTTACGAACCTGAAAAGGATATTAACTGGGGACCCGAGCACGAATGGCTGGCAGATGAACGCCACGATGAAGACGGAAATCTGAAAGGACGCCTTGCTGCCGACCACATGGGACTGATCTATGTGAACCCTGAAGGACCAAACGGAGAGCCTGATCCAAAGAAAGCGGCGAAATTTATTCGTCAGTCATTCAAGAGAATGGCGATGAACGACGAAGAGACCGTAGCATTGATTGCCGGCGGACACACATTTGGTAAAGTTCACGGTGCGGCTCCCGAAGAGCACAACGGTCCCGATCCGGAAAAAGCTCCAATGGAAGAGATGGGCCTTGGCTGGAAGAGCGACTACGGAACCGGAAAAGGTGCAGATACCATCACCAGTGGCCTCGAAGGTGCATGGACTAACGAACCGCTCAAATGGGATATGGGTTTTTATGAAAATCTGTTCGAGTATGAGTGGGAGCTGACCAAGAGTCCGGCCGGAAAATGGCAATGGACTCCAAAAGACAATGCCGGCGACGGAACTGTGCCTGATGCTCATGATCCGAACAAGAAGAACGCGCCGATGATGCTTACCACAGATCTCGCTCTGATTGCAGATCCCGAGTACAGAAAGATCTCAGAGAAATTCTACAACGATCCCGAATACTTTGCCGATGCTTTTGCACGGGCGTGGTTCAAACTGGTACACCGCGATATGGGGCCGAAAAATCGATATCTCGGACCTGAAGTTCCGGAAGAAGATCTGATCTGGCAGGACCCGATTCCTGAAGTGGATCACGAACTGATCAACAACAAGGATATCGAAGAGCTGAAAGGAAAAATTCTCGATACCGGACTTTCCGTATCTGAACTGATTTCAACAGCATGGGCTTCTGCATCAACTTATCGCGACTCAGATAAGCGCGGTGGAGCAAACGGCGCAAGAGTTCGTCTAGAGCCACAGAAAAACTGGGATGTCAATAATCCGCGTCAGCTGGAAAAAGTACTCGGCAAACTCGAAGGCGTTCAGAAAGAGTTTAATGACGCACAGTCGGGCGACAAGAAAGTTTCATTGGCAGACTTGATCGTACTTGGTGGATGCGCAGCTATTGAAAAAGCCGCGAAAGATGCCGGACACGATGTTGAGGTTCCGTTCACACCGGGACGAACCGATGCTACTGCAGAACAGACAGACGTGGAGTCATTCGAATGGATGAAGCCTGAAGCAGACGGTTTCCGTAACTACTTCAAGCCACACGCCAGACGAAATGCAACAGCGGAAGAGATGCTCGTTGACAAGGCTCAGCTGATGAAACTGACTGCACCGGAAATGACCGTGCTGGTTGGCGGAATGCGTGTACTCGACACCAACTGGGATGGAACACGCCACGGTGTGTTTACCGACAAGCCCGGCGCGCTGACCAACGACTTCTTCACAAACCTGCTCGATCTGAGCAATGAGTGGAAGGCAACTTCTGAAGAGGGTGATCTTTTTGAAGGACGCCATCGCGACAGCGGCGAAGTGAAATGGACGGCTACACGTGCCGACCTGATCTTCGGATCAAACTCTGAATTGAGAGCCGTTGCAGAAGTGTACGGAAGCTCAGATTCAGAAGAGAAATTCCTCAACGACTTTGTGAAAGCGTGGGATAAAGTGATGAACCTGGATCGCTTTGATCTGAAGTAAGTTCATCAGTAGGTCTCACACTTCATCACGAAGTGAGTAAAAATTGAAAAGGCAGCTTCGATTCATTTCGGGGCTGCCTTTTTTTTGTACGTCTAAATAGTCTCGATACGGCATTCAGGGAATGCTGAGCACTCAATACAAGTTGAAGAAATAGAATAAGAAATCAACAGAAAACAAACAGGATCAGACAATGAAAGCAGCCCAGATTAAAGAAGCCGGAAGTGATTTTGAAATTGTAGACCTGCCGGTCCCAAAACCATCTGCCAGAGAAGTTTTGATTAAAATTGAAGCGTGCGGGATTTGCCATAGCGATGCCATGGTGAAAGATGGCCTCTTTCCGGGAATTGAATATCCCCGAGTGCCGGGTCATGAAGTTGTTGGAATTATTGAAGAGACCGGGTCGGAAATAAGCAATTGGAATAAAGGCGACCGGGTGGGCGTTGGCTGGCACGGTGGACACTGTTTTCATTGCGATGCCTGCCGCCGAGGAGATTTTGTGAACTGTGAAAATGCAAAAGTTGCCGGAATCAGTTACGACGGCGGATATGCCGAATATATGACTGCACCGGTAGAAGCACTGGCACGGGTTCCGGAAGACCTATCATCGGAAGAAGCTGCACCGCTGCTTTGTGCGGGTATTACCACATTTAATGCACTAAGAAACTCCGGGGCTCGTCCCGGTGACCTGGTAGCCGTGCAGGGTATCGGAGGCCTGGGACACCTGGCAGTACAATACGCTGCTAAAATGGGATTTAAAACTGTAGCCATCTCCACAAGCGACGACAAGAGAAAGCTTGCTGAAGAACTTGGAGCCCACAGATTTATCAACGCTAAAAAGGAGGACGCGGTTAAAGTTCTGCAGGAGATTGGCGGCGCAAAAGTTGTTGTTGCTACAGCTCCCAATACAGATATTATCGGCGAAATTGTAGGCGGACTTGGCCTGGAAGGGAACCTGATTGTACTTGCGGCTACCGGGGAGACATTTGAAGTTTCACCCTTCAGCCTGATTATGGGGCGCAAAAAAGTATCCGGCTGGCCAAGCGGTACGGCAAAAGATTCGGAAGATACGCTCAACTTCAGCGCAATGACGGGCACCAAACCGATGATAGAAACCTTTTCTCTGGATCAGGCAAACGAGGCGTACAATCACATGATCAACAACAAGGCTCGTTTCAGAACGGTCCTCACCATGGGGTAAATACCCTGAGCGAAATTTTTAGGAGGTTTGGCCGGCTGATTTCTTCAGTTTCAAAAAAGAGAAAAATGTATGCCTTGATCGGTCAGTGCAAAGTCATACTTATGCACTGAGGCCATCCAAAATGGTGGCGTACATCTAAAGCCGTTTAAATAATTTAGACCTTTCTTTCAGACTCACCCTTTTTCCCTCTCTAACTAATAGAGAGGGATTTGTCGTCTAAATTATTTAAGCTCGATTATTTTTCTTTTACTTTTTAGACAGCCTCAGGGTTGTTGAACGCATTTACACATGTGGGTTGGTCATCGTTTTCAGGAATGGGATCTTCAGTTAAGGAGAGTCCCAGCCAACCTTCAGGCATTGAAAGCTTCAACGGAGCCTGAATAACATTTTCTGAAATAAGCCGGAATCCAACCCGGGAATAGTATGAGGGATCGCCATAAGTAGTAACGACATCCACAGGCCGGTTTTTAAGGTTGTTAAGGCCGTACTTGATGAGCTTCTGCCCAACGCCTTTACCCTGATGATTTGTGCTGCCAGCCTGTGTAATTGTTATTCGGCTTCGCTGACTAAATTGTTCAGCACGAAGCCATTGTTATGATAACGGCTAATCGTAACGTTCTGGCAATTCTGCTGCCGAGCTATCAACTTTAAAGTAAGTCAACAAACCTGAACCGGTCAGCAGATACATAGCACCGTGAAACGAAATTGCTGGTTATACTGCTGTTTTGCATTTAGTTAACAAACTTTTTGGGATGAATGGCAATCCCAGAAAATTCCCTGCAAATATGCTTATCAAACGATACCAATTGAACACCAAGATCGTCTGCTAAAGCAACAAATTCACAGTCATAGGAAGAGCAGCCAGAATTATGGACCAATTGCATAACCTGTGTAGAATTCACCTCATAAGCATTTGATTCCATTAATTGTTCTGCTTCCTGTATCGATTGCAATATTGTTGACAGCTCTAAAATATTTTTTCTGAGATACAGAGCCAATACATTCCGTAATTCTGATCGCCAAAGCAAAGGGGCAACCCAATCAGGGTCTTTTCTCAAAACTTCATATGCCAGCTCTTCCATATCATTGGGTACCCATAAACTCGCAATGACACTCGTATCAACTACAATCATGGGCGACCCTGATCAATGGCTTGCTGGATATCTTGCAAGGTCAGAGAACCTTTCGCCTGACGTTTGAGTTTTTTAGCTCGGGCGATAACCTGATCGGGATCGGGGCGATGACTGCGAACCATTTGCTTTAAATAAAAGATGACTTCACTATTGATACTTCGTTGGTGTAGCTCTGCTTGTTGCTTTAGTTTTTCGTAAACCTCATCAGGAATGTCGCGAATGGTGATGTTTGTGGGCATGGCAAATTGATTTCATTTTAGTTTCATAATAAAACTACACAGATGAGCGAATTATTGCAAGACAAGGAAGAGGTATAACGGTTTGACAATTATACTGCTACTTTTGCTTCATCTCGTAGAGTTTGTACAAAAAACTCTGGATCATCAGGTGTTATTACAATTTGTTCGTTATTATTTGTGAGGATAACCACGGTTTTACGGCGATGAGTCGCATAGGCTTTATAATTACCCAATATCCGATTTTTAAAATGTCCAATATACCCAAAAACACCCCCAATCCCCCATGTACGCAATGATCCCATCATGGCATTTGGTTTATATTCTACACTTTTAATATCCGATAGAGAAATATCTTTAGACCATCCCAAACGAAGGATTCTCAACATTCCATTTTGAATACTGAATCCATAGATTCCAAAAGCTGCACAGATCAAAATGATACTCCAACTAATGATAGTTGGTATGACAGACTGAGACGGATACAGATAATTCAATCCCAATAGCAACCCGACAACGAAGGTGGTCATAATAATCAAAAGGAGATCCCAGGGAGATCTGAACTGTTTACTTCTTTCCATTCTAGTTCTTATTTGATTAGGCAGTATAACGGCCTGGCAATTATAGGGCGCAAGATATTGTTATTTATGCGAAAAAAACTTGATAGATCGTTGCAACGGCAGCCATTGCCCCAACAATTGCGAAAATCCATTTCCAAATTAATGGAATGCTTTCATTTTTATCAGATTTAGATTTTTTTAAATATTTCTTTGTCTGATAAGCATCGTTTGTAGCTACAGTTTGTAATATACTTATT
>LKNA01000192.1 GCA_001564065.1 Chitinophagaceae bacterium T5-Br10_B2g13 | reverse complement strand
GAAGTCTGTTATAGGGATTTTGAAGCAATCATGAGTGGTGCGTTATTAGTCAAGCCAAGCATGGAACATCTTGAAACCTACCCGAACATTTTTAAAAAAGATAAGACATACGTACCCATAAGATGGGACATGAACGATCTAGAAGAGACTCTTTCAGAGATTTTGAATAGTTTTAAAGATTATGTTCCTGTAATCAGAAATGCCCAAAAGGAATATAAAAAAGCACTAAAAG
Source organism: Chitinophagaceae bacterium T5-Br10_B2g13 (assembly GCA_001564065.1). Taxonomy (GTDB): domain Bacteria; phylum Bacteroidota; class Rhodothermia; order Balneolales; family Balneolaceae; genus Rhodohalobacter. The sequence continues at coordinate 6,492 of LKNA01000192.1, read as the reverse complement.
ACTCAAATTATTTTGTAGACCACTTTCTTTCGATATTAGATTTAGATGATTCGAAAAAGAGTGGGGTATAGAATGATTACCGTACTTTCTGCTATAGTTTATTACTTAGATTCAAATATGATGAGTTCAATTATTATTCTGGCAACGCCAAAGGTATAACACTTTTATTTATTTATTTTAGCGATAGGAGAGTTATAATTGAATTAGAAAAGAGATATGATCAATAAAATAAGGCGATCGCTTGCCAGGCATGCAACGAACTACAGGGGATGGCGGACCAATCGAAAGCTTGTTGTTATAGAGTCGGATGACTGGGGTAGTACATGCATGCCGTCCGGGGAGATTTTTAACCGGCTGGTTAAAGACGGCGTGCGTGTGGACCGGTGCCCTTATACCTCCTTTGATTCTCTTGCTTCAGAAGAGGATCTGGAGGATCTGTTTTCAGTTCTGACGGAGTTTCGCGACAAAAACGGAACTCATCCCGTCATAACCGCAAATACGGTAATGATGAATCCGGATTTTGATAAAATTCGAGAGTCCGGTTTTAGTGAGTACATTGGCGAGTTATTTACCAACTCATTAAAAAAATTCCCTTCACATGAACGTTCATTCAATCTATGGAAACAGGGAATGGAGGAGGACCTGTTTTTCCCCCAGTTTCACGGGAGGGAGCATCTGAATGTAAAGGCCTGGATGAATGCGCTTCAGAACAAGGACTCCATTGAGCGGTCTATCTTTAATGATGGTATGTTCTGGCCCGGAAGCGCGGAAGAAGGGAAGCGCAGGGTGAGCACGCGGGCCGCATTTGATACGGATGATTTGTCAGACATTGATACTCATCGGGATATTATAAATGAGGGGCTTGAACAGTTTGAGGAGCTCTTCGCTTACCGGTCCAAAAGTTTTATAGCCCCCAATTTCATATATCATCCGAATCTGAGCGAAACGCTGGCCGAGAACGGTGTGGTGTTTATCCAGGGGATGAAATACCAGAAACTTCCGATAGCCGGCAACGTGAAGCGGGAGATGCTTCGCCGATATCACGGTCAAACAAATGAACAAGGGCAGCTGAACCTGGTAAGAAACTGCGTGTTTGAGCCCTCCCAGCAGCCGGATACTTTCGATAGCGTGGATGACTGCTTAAAAAGTATCGGCAATGCATTTGCATGGAAAAAGCCAGCCGTGATTACCGCACATCGCCTCAACTTTATCGGGTACATTGATCCCAAAAACAGGGAGAGAAACCTGAAATTATTCCGTGAGCTGCTTGGGACGATGCTGAAGCGCTGGCCCGATATTGAGTTTATGACCAGCCCGCAGCTGGGCGAGTTGATTGCAGAAAGCCGGTAATCAATCGGTGAACCCACCCCGTTATTCTTTCCATCATTTTAAGCGCCTCGAAGGGATCACTATGTTGCAGCGTCAGCAAACCACCCACGTCATCCTGAGCGCAGCGCGGAGCGATAGCGACAAGCGAAGTCGAAGGAGGGCTTCGACTTCGTTCATCCCGACAGCCGTCGGGATTCTCTGCGCTCAGCCTGACGAATTGGTATTACCTATACCCACTCCTAAACCACGTCATCCTGAGCGCAGCGGTAGCGAAGTCGAAGGAGCCCTCCGTTCACGCATCTCTTTAGATTGCGCCAGTTCGTGAAGCAGCTCAAAATCATCACGCATCAGAGCCTCTTTCTTTTTCCGGCTCCACCCTTTGATCTGTCGCTCTGCGTCGATGGCTTCGTTAACATCCCTGAACTCTTCGGTCCATAACAATTTCAACGGGCGTCTTCTGGAGGTGTATCCACCATACACGCCGCGGTGATGTTGGTCCATTCGCTCTTCCAGGTTGGTTGTGCAGCCGGTGTAGTAAGATACATCAGCACAGTGAAGAATATAAACCCATGATTTAACATTTCGGTGAGGCATGATCTGTGGTTTTTCAGTTTATGTTTGTATTCGTATTTGTATGATCCTTTTTTTGTGGACCCTTACAGTTTTTGTTTTCATTCTCGTCATCCTGAGCTCCCTGGGGATCACTGCGTGGCAGCTGAAGTGAACCACCTACGTCATCCTGAGCGCAGCGCGGAGCGATAGCGACAAGCGAAGTCGAAGGAGGGCTTCGACTTCGTCGTGACGAAATGCACGTCCCGCCTGCGCTCAGCCTGACGATTTGGGTTTGTACTATAAATTATGGAAAGAATAACGCGTCATCCTGAGCGCAGTGCGGAGCGAAAGCGACAAACGAAGTCGAAGGGGCCTTTCATTCCATTAGAGCATTTTATTTTGGATGTAACCCGCTTTTGCAGATATTCAAAACATAGAGTTTTCGATGTATAAAAAACTTAAATAGAATGGCTGGGGTTGAGCGATCTTAAATTAGAGTGTCATCTTAGATGAGTAAAAGAAGAATATTATTTCTGATACCGTCACTTAGAGGAGGGGGTGCAGAACGGACATTGATTAATCTTCTGCATAAAATTAATTACGACAGGTATGATATTGATTTGGTCGTGGTGTCAAAAATCGGGCATTACATTAATGAATTGCCTGAAGAGGTGGGTGTCAGATACCTGTTTAAAAATAATTTTTTGGTGCGGGTGCTGGGTTTTCTGCAACGAACATTTAATATCGAATGGTTTTTCAAACATAAAATGTCGGCCATTGATAAAAAGTATGATGTAGGCATTTCTTTCCTGGATAGCAACTATACGGACCTGCTTTTCTATTCAGATTCAATTGATAAAAGAGTAGCTTTCGTGCACGGTTCCTACCTGTCTCACAGTAACTACGAGAAATTATATAAATATGATCGCTACAGGAAGAAGATGTTAGTGAAGCGTTACTCTAATCTGGACGGAATCTACTTTGTTTCGCACGACTCGATGTCTGATTTCATAGAGTTATTCGGAGAGTTTCCGGAGATGGGGGTGGTCTATAATATGATTGACCGTGAAAACGTGGTGAGAAAATCCTCACTCGATTCAGGAATTTTTGATAAGACGATTTTTAATTTTATGGCAGCCGGAAGCCTTATCCCCATAAAGGGCTTTGACCGATTGATACGGGCTTCCAATATAGTTCGGAATAACGGATATGAATTTCAGGTTCATATTGCCGGTGCGGGGCCGGAGGAGAAACATTTAAAGCAGCTGATTCGTGATTTTGAATTGAGCGATACGGTAACCCTGCATGGGTTTGTGAAAAATCCTTACCCCATGATGAAAACCAGCGATGTGTTTGTGATGAGCTCCGTTTCAGAGGCGCTGCCAACCGTGCTTTGTGAAGCGATGATCCTGGGTGTACCTACCCTGGTTACCAATTGCTCCGGCTGCAGGGGGCTGGTTGAGAGCGGGAAATACGCGCTGATGGCTGAGCAGGACGACCGGGATTATGCGGATAAAATGATGGAACTGATGGATGATGATCAGCTACGGGAACGCCTTTCTGAAAAATCTTTGGAGCGTGCAGAACTTTTTGATGATAAGCGCATTTTACAGAGTTACTACGACATTTTTGACCAGACAGAGAATTAGATTACTTCGTGACAATCGGCTAAGGTAATCTGCATAAAAGAAACTTCCGACAACAATTTAGCTAAACAGATACATAATTCACTTAAGCCCCAGCTATCACGTACATGCAAGAAACCAGATCCAAAATAAAAGTTTGTTTAGTCATACACTCATTGAGAGGCGGGGGGATGGAGCGTGTGATGTCGCTGCTGGCAAATAACTTTTCGGAGCGAAGTGATACGGAAGTGCACCTGGTACTGATCGGAATTCGCAGAAAAATTGAATATCCCCTTAGCGAGTCCGTCATAGTACACCGACCGTCGTTTACGTTCAGTAATATACGACGTAAGGTGGATACGTTTCGTACAATGTTATATATACGCAAAGAAATCAAATCGATTGATCCGGATACTATTCTTTCATTTGGTGAGATGTGGAACAGTATGGTATTGTTATCGCTGAAAGGCCTTAGTTATCCGGTTTATGTATCGGACCGAAGTCAGCCTGAGAAAGATTTGGGCAGGCTTCAAAACTATCTGCGCAGAAAACTGTATCCAAAGGCTGCCGGTTTTATTGCACAAACTTCACGGTCAAAGGAGATATGTGTTGAAAACGGATGGAACAGAAATGTGAAGGTGATTGGAAACCCGGTGAGAAAAGTAGAGCCGGATCCTGAAATTGAGAAAGAGAATATTGTGCTGACGGTGGGGCGGCTGATCCGCACAAAACATGTGGATCAGCTGATTGATATTTTTGCTTCGATAGAAAAGCCGGACTGGAAGCTTGTGATTGTAGGAGGGGACGCAAAAAAACTTAGCCTTTCTGATGAGCTTCAACAGAAGGTGAATGAGCTGAACATGAATGGGCGAATCTTATTGGAAGGTCAACAAAAAGACGTGGACCGTTACTATAATCGCAGCAAGCTCTTTGCATTTACCTCCAGCTCAGAAGGGTTCCCCAATGTTATCGGTGAGGCCCTTTCGGCCGGACTGCCGGTAGTGGCATACGACTGTGTAGCCGGCCCATCGGATATGATTGCAGATGGTGAAAATGGATATCTTGTGCCACTCTTTGATAAAGCAGAGTTCAGAAATAAGCTCACTGAGCTCATGGAAAATAAAGAGCTTAGAAAGAACTTCAGCGCAAATAGTAATAAAAAAATTCGTGCATTCCGGGAAGAGGATATCACTGAGAACTTTTTTCAATTTATTCTCGAAAAACAAACATCTGCTTGATCGATGAATGGAGTCATTGATCCCCAAAGAGGAGGCTGAAACAAATAGTTGGTAGGTTTGGTAATAGCCACAGGAAATTTCGAGAGTTTGGCCATAAGAAAATTATAACTGTAACAGAGCTGATAAATGCATTACATTATGCATCAATAAATAGTTGGCACAACACACGTTTATAATCGCAGTTGAAAATTAGTGAATAGCAGAGGGGGTAATAGGCAGGCTTTTATAGTTTGAATTTATTGCTTGATTACTTCTGTTAATTGCATCTTTTTTGCTCATTGCGATTTGATAAGTGAAATCAATTGACTGTGGAATTTTTACATGTAAAACTACGTGAACTTGTAGAAACAGGCCATGAACGAGACGCAAATCTGTAATAAATAATCAATCTTCCAGTGTCTGAAAATAAAATAGTACTGATAAATCAGGCCACCGGGTATCTTTTCAGGGATGTTGCGAACGAATTTTCTAATATCTACGATGAGGTTATCCTCATGACTGGAAGCAAAATTGATCCGGATGAGCTGAATGAAAACATTATAGTTGTTCCAATCTACCCGTACAATAAAAAAAGCACAGCCACAAGATTTGTCTCCTGGATTACAGGTTTTTTCCAGCTTTTATTTATGATAAAGCTGCGATATAGAAGTTACGAGCTTTTTATATCGTCAAACCCGCCCCTGGCAACGTTGCTTCCACTTTTTTGTAACAACAGGGCATCATTGCTTATTTATGATGTTTATCCTGACGGATTGGTTTCGGGTGGTTTTATAACGAAAAAAAACTTTTTGTACCGATTTTGGAGCTATCTAAACAAAAAAGCCTATTTAAAAGCAGAACAGGTCATTTCTATTACAGAGGGAATGTCGAAATTGTTGGAGAACTACACTCATCGTAATAAAATTACACATATTCCCGTCTGGGCAGACCGGAAGATATTTGATTTTCAAAGTAATGGAGTGAACCGTTTCCAGGAAAAACACGGGCTGGAGAATAAGTTCATTGTGATGTACTCGGGGAACATGGGCAAAAATCATGCACTGGAATCGCTGGTTCGTGTTGCTGAAAACCTGAGACATCACGATAATATGCATTTTGTTATTGCTGGAGAGGGGTGGAAGAAAAAAATCGTAGAAGAGATGGTGGAAGATCTGCAGCTGAAAAATTGTACAGTGCTTTCGTATATGCCTGAGGAACTTTTTATAAGTTCGCTTTATGGTATTGATATGGGCGTGATTTCACTTGGGGAGGATACGTCCAAGATCGCAATACCCAGTAAAACCTTTAACTTACTTGCGGCAGGTAAACCCCTGCTCTGTTTTGCAGATAAACAGTCGGACCTTGGTAATCTTGTGAAAAAATACAATGTGGGAGAAACGTTTGCACATGATGAAATTGATGAGGCAACAGATTTTGTCAAGAGTTTATCTGAATCCGGAATAGACAGACAAAAACAATTTTCGGGAAATGCTGGTAACGCATCAAAAAACTATAGCTATAAAAATGCGGTTAGAATGGCTGAGCTAATTTCCGGCCTTCACAAGGTTTAGCCTGCAAAATTCGCAGGGTCTGACATTACGTTGAAAAAATTTTAGTCTATGTTTGATGTAACTTACTAATGACCTGAGTTCGATTTAAAAAAATGGCAAAAACAGTCCAAAAACGGCGTCATCTCGCACTTGATGCGTGATCTGCTGTCCATGACAAAGGCAGGAGATGCCGGATCTAAGTCCGGCATGACATTATTG
>LKNA01000063.1 GCA_001564065.1 Chitinophagaceae bacterium T5-Br10_B2g13 | reverse complement strand
GTGGTCCCGCCGGTTCGGGATCTGTTTCGCCGCTTCAAAGCGATGGATCCGGGACTAACGCTGGCCGGGTCGAATGCTAAAGCTCTGCAGTGGTGCCGGTACGAAAATGGAATGACTCCGCATGTCACCACCGGAGAAAAACCCTGGGAGTGTTTCCAGGCTACCGAAGCCGGCGAGCTTCTGCTTTTGCAGGATGAGGAGTTCCAACTGGCCCAGTGGAAACAATTCAAATTGCATGTTGATCAGTTCGTATAATTCGGAAAAGTCTTTATCTAGTTTTGCGACAAATTAATTATGCAACATAGTGTTTAGATAATTTCTTGTCGGCATCTTGATTGGTATAGGTCCAATGAATTTTTTTCTTCTCCGCATTTCTTTGAGTTGTCCATGGCTCGAGCTGTTGCTTGAGGAGCTCCTCGCTTCGAATTATGTTGGGTAGACACTCTTTACCCATTACATTTATTTCAATTTCAGCCATGTTAAGCCAGCTTGCGTGTTTTGGTGTATAAAAGAACTCGATTCTTTCCAATATCTGACCCGCCTCTATTTTAGCCTGAATAATTCATAAAAGAGATTTAGAGGTGGGGAATCCGCTACAAACCCCGGAATTTGCCCTGATGTTTGCCGAACTCCTGATTCCAGCCTGCTTGTTGAATCCGGCGGGGCGCACACTCCTCCGATGCCTTTTTCATCATCTGTTTTGGACGTGCGCAGTAAGGTAAAGAACGGGGAGTGGTCGGGGCAGCGGGCTACATCCGTAATACCTGAAACAGGCCAAAGCACTTTTCAAATACCCACCGTGTGGCAAACTCTTCCGGCAGCTCAACGGTCACCTTGGTTTTGAGGATTTTTACGTTGGCCGCCACCTTAATGAGCTTTAACTGGATGGTTTTCATCGTAGCCGTTGCGTAGGCTGTCCCTTTCAGCACCTCTTGCTGGAGGGTGTGGATCAACACATAGGCTGCCGAATGCAGGAAAAGCCGAAACTGGTTGGCCTTAAAACTGGTGCAGGACATCCTGTCGGAGGCGAGGTAGGACTTGTGGTCCTTGATACGCAGTTCGGTAGCGCCCCTTGCGCAGTAGCCTTTATCGTACAGTTTTTCGGCTTTGACGTTCCTCAGACTGCTTGTAATGAACCGTACGTTGGTGCCCATAGAGCTGACTTCGACCTTGGCTACTACTCGCTGGTAATGCCCCCATGAACCGCTGACATTACCCATATAATATTGATATACGGTTATCAAACTATTATATTTCATGGAGTTATAGCGTTAGATTTAATTTCTTGTTTATGACGGATACATTTGCTCGTAAAACCTACCTGATTTTAAAGCGAACCTTCCCTCAGTATAACAAGTATACCCTCGATTGTTTTTCTGAACTGCTGCTTGCCATGTTCCTGCACCAGCGGTTTACTTTACGGCATATCGCCTCTTTGCTGTTGGGAGAAACGAACGTAAAACATAAGTTAAAACGCCTGCAAAACTTTCTCGATGGCATTGAGCTCGACCGGCAATTTTGGCAGAGCTTTATAAAAACCTTGTTCTGTCTACCCTACATGAAGTTGCACTTCCGCGGGAAGGTCACGCTACTCATTGATGCCACCACTTTGCGGGAAGACTACTGGATTTTGGCGGCTTCAATCAGCTACCGGGGCCGCAGTATCCCGGTCTACCTGAAGATATGGGAAGGCGTGAACACCTCCTATGATTACTGGGCTCGGGTGGAAGGATTTATGCGAGAGTTAAAAGAGCTTCTTCCAGATAAGTTCTCCTACGAGATCATTGGCGACAGAGGGTTTGAAGGATCACGTATGTTCAAGCTTTGCAAACAGTTAGAGTGGGATCAGGTGATTCGAATCAATGGCAGTTATAAGATCAAAACCTCCGGCGGACAAGAGTTTGTGCAGCTGCATCTTTGTGATGAGGGCAGCTATCGCGACGTGATGCTGGCCAAGCATGACACGGTGGAGTTTTTAAACCTGGCCATTCACAGCGATTCAGAGTATGAGGACACCCGATGGTATCTGGCCACCTCATTGGATAACCCAGAGCAGGCCATTGCCGATTATAAGCGACGCGTATGGATCGAGCAAACGTTCAAGGATTTGAAAAGCGTCCTAAAATGGGAGACCTACACCCGAAAGATTCCTGAAAATCAACGACTCGAAAAATTGGTAGTACTGAGTTGCCTGAGTTATGCCTTACAGGTATGCATCGGAACGACGGTTGATATTCCACCCAGTGAGGAAGAAAAAACATCTGTTTTACAACGGTTTCGACACATTTATACCAGTGCATACCGAAAAACCGAGGCGCTCTATATGAAAATGGTACGAGCATTTAGGATGCGCCATTATCAGCGCAAATATGCGTTTGACCGTCCACTTTAAATTATATGGGTAATGTCAGCCCCATCGTGGGAGGTCTGTTCGGCAGAAAAACGGGAGTCCACAGTCTTTTTGTCAAAATCTGACAGGTTAAACAAAGTGGGAGAAACCTCTGATTGGGATGTGTTTGTTGCCGGAAAGTTTGTAGATTTATCCAAGGTTTTTTTGCACCTCTAAGAGTATAAATATCATCTAGTTACGATTCAAAAAAACCTTTTTTATAACTGTTTATGAATTATTCAGGCTAAGGACATGAGCGGCAGAATTCCCCGTCGGGCAGAATGCGTCAACAATACCATAGTAAGGGATACCCATACCGAATTCATGTAGTTTTAATTTTCTATATCGCTTGTGGACACAAACATTTGAGCATAATAGTCTTGACACGTTTATAGGGATGGCCGAGGAAACTAAGCAGACATCCTATGCTGATCTCCTTGAAATATTTTAATCACTAAACAGTTGGTTTCCACCTAAATTCACACTCTCTACTCCTAACCTTATTTTTTAGTTCATCACAAACGTGATTTCACAACCTGCAGTAATTGCTGAATCTGTGGATTGTTTGGATACATCCTGATCAATTCCTGAACCTGTTCAAGGGCCAACTGGTTTAATCCTTCTTGTAGGTACAAAGTTACTAAACCGTACCTATAATCCCCATTCTCCTCCTCCAGTTCTATCGCTCGTTTGTAAGCCGCTTCAGCTTGCTCTGGATTTTCTATAGTTTGATGGGCGATAGCAAGGTTATAAAAAACACGGGCATTTTCGGACAATATTTCCGCTGCCTGCTCAAAATAGTCGACAGCTTCATTCATTCGGTTTTCTTCAGCAAGCAAGAGGGCCAGGGAATAATAAGCATCTCCAAACCGGGGCTCTTGTTCAATTACGGTTTTTAGCAGTTCCTCTGCTCGTTTATTTTCTCCAATGCCGTTATAAAGGTATGCAAGGTTTATTCGTGCTGGGTTAAAATAGGGATCTCTTTGCAGAGCATCCTGATAAGCAGCTATCGCCTGGTCTGTCTGTCCTTGTTTTTCAAAAAACTGTCCCCTGTTCATCAGGCCCTGTGGAAAATACTGGTTCACATCCAGATAAGTTCTATACTCCTGCATGGCGTTTTCAAAATGATTCCGCCTGCTTTCAGCTACGTCATGAAGAGCAAACTCCGCCAACTGCTGAGCAGCAGCAATCCTCACCGAGCGAACGCTGTCGGATAGTGCCTTTTCAAGTAGTGGAAGTCGAGTGCCAGATGGTAACGTCTCCATCGCTTTGGCGGCCGTGGTGCGGACCATTGGAGAGTCAGATTCTATTGCATCGCGCAGAATGTCAACGGCATCCTCGTCAGGGTATCGTCCCACATACCAAACAGCTGTAGCACGGATGATCTCAGGCTCAGATCTATCTTCTATCAACTCCCAAAGGCTTCTGCTATCCGAACTTTGCTCTGCATTGGCTTTTAATAATGTATCTGAAAAATGATCCGGGCGGTCGGGACCATACCACGTTTCAACAGCATCTGCCGCCCACTCTGCCGATCGATCGCTGTGGCAGTCATTACAGGCATTGGGGGTGCCAAATTGTTTACTTTGATCTGGTCGAGGTACCCGAAAGCTGTGATCACGGCGGTAGTCGTTCCCCATGTACACCCGCCCGGTCATATGGCAATTAATGCACTGGGAAGATTCGGTATTGGGCTCATGAAAATGATGATCGGCGGTATTATACTCAGGCTCATGACAACTCAAGCACAGCTGGTTATTGGTTAGCGGCTGGCGCAGCTGCTGGCTGTGCGGGTCGTGGCAGTCGCTGCACTTTACGCCCTCAGTGTACATTTTACTCTGCAGGAAAGATGCAAAAACATATACCTCTTCCAGGATCTGTCCATCAGCAAAATGAGTTGCCGGGTGAGGAAGGGATGGATCAAAATGATCCAGGTACGGATCCCCATGGATATAATCATCGGTGAGTTTCTGCCTTAGTGAATGGCACGGGGCGCAAGTGTTGATCTCATCGATCTGGGAGGTTGTTCTCGTCAGGTTCAAATCCTTTCGAATACGCTCCCTGGACGCGTTCTCACCTTGCGGACTATTGACAAACTCCACGTGATCGCCCCCCGGCCCGTGGCACGCCTCGCAGCTCACATCGATTACATCCCAGCTGGTGTGAAACGAATCGGCCTCGGCGATATAATTCTGGCGCAGATTGGTCGAATGGCAGTCCGCGCACATCGTATTCCAGTTCATGGAACCTCCTGTCCAGTGCATCCAGTCGTCAGAGTCATACTCTTCATCAGGCTGTAGGGAATACCAGCGGTTTTCCTCCGTATCCCATGCAATATGCAGGGCCTGTATTTTGCCGTCTCCTATATTAATCAGGTACTGCTGAAGCGGCTCCCATCCAAACGTATAATCAATGCTATAGGTTTCGGTTTCCCCCTGCTCAGTTACGTCAACCATATAATTTTGCCCGTTTCGGTAAAAACGATAGCTGTTTTCTCCGTGCGAAAATTCTGCATCCTCAAAATCTCCGAGAACATGTTCTTCGTCTGCTTCCCCGATGGCATAGTCGTGGTGAGACCCCTTCCAGTCCTCCCACTCTTGGCCGTGGCACGATTGGCAGGTTTGATCGCCTACAAACGTGTGATCTCGTGATACTTCAAAAGCCTCCTGGCTGTTATCTTTTCGGTCTTCGCCGGTTTGCCCGCAGCTGTACATTAAAAAAAATAACCCGAGGCTAACCATCAAAAGACCAATGGTAAAAATCGGGTTTTGAAAAGGAAACTGTATTACTTTCATTGTCGTGCCTAAAAAATATTATTCGTTAAACAACGGAAACAGTTCCGAAGGAACATGAGCTTGCTGAAACAGGCTGTCCATATCCTCAACAATTTCAGGATACTGCCCCGATACATCTTCGGATTCGGAACTATCATTTGACAAATCGTACAGTTCAATCGGAGACTGCCTGTTTTCGATTACGTTCAGCCGAATCGCTTTCCAGTCACCTTTTCGAATCGCCTGTTTTCCGCCCTGAGCATGAAATTCCCAGTAAATATATCGGTGCTCTTTTTGCACGCCCGACTCGAGAAGTGTAGGTACCATTGAGATACCGTCAATACCCGGCGGCACTGGTTGGTTCGCAAGTTCTGCAAACGTGGGCATCATATCCGGAAAGTAAGATATATGATCGCTGACACTTCCCGGCTCAACTTTTCCGCTCCATTTTGCAATAAACGGAACGCGAATTCCGCCTTCGTAGAGGTCGCGTTTCCCACCGCGGAGATCACTATTTGAGTTGTGCATGGAGTAGTGGTATCCGCCTTCGGAATAAGAACCATTATCGCTGGTAAAGATGATCAGTGTATTATCGGTTAGATTCAGCTCATCCAGTTTTTCAACAATCATACCCACGTAGCTGTCAAGCAGAGTGACCATGGCGGCATACATGGCTTTCGGCTTATCGGTTTGAGTATATGCGCCAAATGGGTGTGAGGTATCTTCATCAAAAATACTTGCTCCGTTTTCATCAAGATACATTTCAAGGGCTTCATCAGGTGCCTGGAGAGATGCATGGGGAATCTGGGAGGGAAGGTATAGGAAAAAAGGCGACTCCCGGTTCTTATCGATAAATTCTATCGCCTTATCCATAATTACATCCTGGCTGTAGTGTGCTTTTGTTATGGGCGGGCCGGCTCCCTCCCGCTGAAAGTTCTCCGTGGATGCATTTTCAACCCGGTTCCCTTCAAGCTCAACTTTTTTGATGGGTACTCCGCACTGATCGTGGTAGAGAAATTCCGGGTAAAAAAAGTGGGATCTTCTCTGGCACATAAAACCAAAAAATTCATCAAATCCCTGAAGCGACGGTTCACCTTCAGATCCTGGATAACCAAGGCCCCACTTACCAAACCCGCCTGTTGAATATCCGGCCTCTTTTAACAGCTTTGGAATGGTAACCGTAGCATACTGGAGAGGATACTGTCCCACCGGCATAATCTCCTTATTTCCTCGAATGGGCGTGTGGCCTGTATGAAGGCCTGTCATCAGCGATGACCGGGAAGGGGCGCAAACCGTACTGCCTGCATAGTGCTGCGTAAACCGCATCCCTTCCTCAGCCATTCGGTCGAGATTAGGCGTTTTGATACTCTGCTGTCCATAGCTGCCGAGATCACCATACCCTAAATCATCGGCCAGGATATAGATAATATTGGGTGGTTTCTGATCTGAATTATCAGATACCTCTACCTGTGGGGAATTGCCCGTACATCCCGATAAACCTGCAAGCAGCAGTACAAAAAATACCGGCGATATTCTCTCACAGAATATCGCTGAGCTATTCGCAAATTTACGCTGAGTCTCTTTCAAGGCATTGCCCTCACTGTGTTAAACTATTCCTGAGAAGAGTAACCGTTTGCGTATGCCCGTTGTTTTCTGCAAAATCTGTGGCTGTCTCCCCGTCAGTATCCTGTGCATTCGGGTTTGCACCGTGCTCTAAGAGCAATTCAACTACCTCATTATTTCCCTCGGCGGCGGCATACATAAGCGGTGTCCACTCTTCCACTGAATCAGAGTGATTAACGTCTGCTCTATTTTCGAGAAGTAGCAAAACCGTTTCGGGAAACGATCCGCTCGAGGCAAACATCAGCGCTGTGCGGCCTTCAACATTCTTTAAATTTACTTCGGCACCGTTTGCAATCAGTAAATCGACAACTTCATTATGCCCGTTAAAAGCAGCAAACATCAGAGCAGTACGGCCTAATTCATCAGGTTCATCCACTGAGATACCTTGTTCAATGGCTTCTCTTACCGTTTGGAGATCGCCATTGAGTGCTGCACCCCGTAAATCGCCGGCAGTCCATTCATTTCCAGCGGGTTGATCCGCGAGGCCCGCATTCATTTCATTTTCCTGCTCATCGCTTTCACACGAAAGCGCCGCAAAAGAAAAAACAAATATAAAAAAGGAGAGTGTGGTTTTCATAGAACTCATGATTAATATCGTTTACGTTCATCCTGCTGACCCGCAGACGGCCGGCGAAATTTCACATCTGTGGCACCATTTTCCTCAAAAATATCGAACATCCGGTTCCGCATTCGGTTAACACGATCTTGGTGTTCGGGCATATCCACCAGATTTACCATCTCAAAAGGATCGGTTTGTAAGTCGTATAGTTCATTCTTATCCCACAACCCGTGATAGTAGATGTACTTGTACCGGGCATCGCGAATTGCATAAGTGGTTGGGGTATGAGGAAATGAGTTTTCCCAGAAATATTGATAGACAAACTCGTCTCTCCAGTTATCGACAGTTTCACCGGCAAGCAGCGGCATGAACGACTGCCCATCTACAGTATGATTCTGGGGCATGGAGCCGCCTGCAAGGGCCAGAATCGTAGGCGTGATGTCGATATTCATCACATTTTCTTCTATCACTCTTCCGGGTTCGATATAATCGGGAGCCCAGGCCAGCATGGGTACACGCATCGACTCTTCGTAGGCCTGCCGTTTATCAATCAATCCGTGTTCACCCAGCATAAACCCATTGTCGCCCATGTATATGACAAGCGTTTCATCAGCGAGATCATTTTCTTCGAGGTAGTTGAGAACCCTTTCTATACTCTCATCCACCGCCATCAGAGATTCACTGTAGCGTACAATTATCTCGTCCAAACTTTGGGGATGATCATCTCGCCCGTGGTACATGTGCTCCACTCCATGCCAGCTGAAACGCTGTTCATACACCCAGTCTGGTTTTCCCTCGTAATTTTGGTCGATGTTTTTCATCGACTGCGGTTTAACGATATGAGCATCAGAGTACATCCCTTCATGCCGTTTTGCCGGTTCAAATTCAGCGTGAACCGCTTTATGCGAGAGATAGGCGAAGAATGGTTGATCACGGTCAATCTCGTCCAGCCAATCCAGGGTATAATCGGTCATTAAATCGGTGATATACCCCTCAGGTTCCTCTCTCTCACCATCAACATTCAGTGTCGGGTTGTAGTAGACTCCCTGGCCCCGGAAACTGACCCAGCGATCGAAGCCCGGCTTTGGGTTATCGTGGTCATGGCCAATGTGCCACTTGCCAAAATATCCGGTCTGATATCCTGCATCCTGCAGAGCTTCAGAGAAAAGAGGTACACCTTCCGGCATCACGTTGTTATTGTCGACCACGCCGTGACGAAACGGGTACTGCCCTGTAAGAATGGAAGCGCGGCTTGGAGAACAGAGCGACGTGCTTACAAATGCATTCGCAAAATGCGCCCCTTCCTCAGCCATGCGATCCATGGCCGGTGTTTCCAGGAAGTCGGGACTGTTGGGATGAAAACCCATGTAATCATAGCGATGGTCGTCTGCCAGAATGAAAATCACATTTTTGGGTTGTGAAAAGGCTTTGGAAGCTCCCAGCAACGATAAAACTATTGCGGTTAAGATCGTTTGAATTGAAAAGCGCATGGATAGTTGGTTGATCGTTTCAGTTTTATTTTTCCATTCACAGTCATTCGATGACTCGCTATTCACTACTCGAAAAATTTTGTTTTGTGTTCTTCAGCAATTCGGATCAATTCGTCGGCAATTTCAGGATATTCATCAATCACGTTTACCTTTTCGTATGGATCGTGAACCATATCAAACAGGGAGAGTTCAATATTTGACTGCTGATAACGCCCAGGCTGACCATCCCTGCCACCAACAGGGTTGGTTCTGAAGCTGTGGGGAACATGCAGCTTCCAGTTGCCATCACCGCTCATCACTCCCTGAAATTCTGTGCCGTTTGTAAAGGCGTAATACTCCTGGGGAGATTCAGATCCATTCGGCCCATTAAGCAGTTCCCAGACGTTTTTACCATCAATCTCATAGTCAGGTAGAGCCGATCCCGTAAGTTCAGCTATGGTTGGCATCAAATCTATAGAAAAAAACGTGCTGTGTGATACGCTGTTCTTTTCAATCCCATTCGGGTAAGAGATGATCAAGGGCTTCTGATTCCGCCATCAAATGAAGTGCCTTTTCCTTCTCTGAAATGAGTTTGGCCTGAGTGGTTGGCGTAGGACAACCAGGGTCCGTTATCCGAAGAGAACAGTATCATTGTATTGTCGCGCACTCCGTTCTCCTCCAGGGCTTTTACTATCTCACGTACCGACCAGTCGATCTCCATCATCACATCACCATAAAGGCCCGTGCCGGATTTTCCTGTAAATTTATTGCTTACAAAAAGCGGCACATGCGGCTGGGGGTGAGGTACATAGAGAAAGAAAGGGTCACCGCTGTTTCGGTTAATAAAATCCACCGACTCTTCGGTAAACCAGGTCGTAAACTGGGTTTGATGCTCTGCCGTTACCGAATCAATTTCTATTTCCCCGTTTTTCCAGTAATGCATGGGATATTGTCCCCAATACTCCGGATTTTCGGGATGACCTGCCCACATGTCATTGGAGTACATAATTCCGGCCGTTTCATCAAACCCGCGATTATGAGGACGAGTCTCATCCTGGTCGCCCAGGTGCCACTTACCGAAAAAGCCGGTAGTATATCCATTCTCTTTCAGCATTTCACCCATCGTCATAAAATCCGGATTCAATCCCAGGGCTTTTGGAGGATGCGCATTAAACAGGCCGTTTCGCTCTGGATAGGTTCCCGTCATCAGTGCGGCTCTTGAAGCTGAACAGATCGCCTGCGGAACATAGAAATTCATAAAGGTGCGCCCTTCCTCAGCCAAAGTCTGCACGTTGGGTGTGCGATAGCGGGTTTCAGCAAACGGCGTAAAGTCGGCATACCCAGCATCATCCAGGAAAATGAGAACGATATTTGGTGGGGATTCAGAGGATACTTCAGATGACTGGTCAGACGATTCGCCGCATCCTGCTATTAAAGTAATTATAATTGATAGCAGAATTACAAAATGCAATACATTGTCAACTACCTGCCTGACTGTTTTTATCATATTAATAAGTATTTAATGCCGTTCCCAATTTTTAAATAGTTGTTTTATTTACCACTATCAACTTATTAGAGGATATTTACTGCAAATTGTCATTTTCTTAAGCTCCAGCTTGAATTAACGAATTTTCACAAAGATTACAACCCGAGTTTATCAACCAGCCTTTCAGAAGCCAGAAATATATATCCGGCAGCAGCAGCCTCCTGATTTTCAAATTCATCCTCAAACCTGCGAATGGTGTTTTTGACCTCTTCAGTTACCAGGCTTTCATCAAGAGTTTCTATTAAGTTCAGTGCACGGAGTTTTACATGATTATCCGGATCCGCAAGGGTTTCTTCGATCAATTCCATCGCCTCTGATGTTTCATCTGCAGCCAGTAAAGCTTCAGCCAAGGCTGCCTTAACTTCACCGGAGGAGTCATTCCGTTTTTCTAGTAGATTCGAGCTATATTCAGTTACCTGTTCCCCGCTGTTCGCAAGCCCCATTGCCGCCCAAAAGCGAACAGATGGATCATCATGCTCCAGCCGGCTGACCAACTCTTCCATACAATTTTCAGGCCGGTACGACGCCATCTCAGCAGTTTCAATAATTTCTTCAACCCCTGATATTTTATAGGGTGCGATGACCGGCATACCGCAAATTCTTATAATATCTGGTATAATGTCTGTCGTGGGGATACTTTTTAGCATACTAAATGTTGTGAGCCCGGGAGGATGAGCATGTATTAGAGCATTTATATCACTTCTCTTATTATATACCGCTTTATGAAATGGTAATTCAGAGGTAGGTTTATAACCTGATTTCCTTTCTGAATTGAGGCAAACAATATCATCTGCTTTTAACGATCCCTTGTCTACAGAAGCCGGGGTGGACCAGATATTACCACTCTTATCCCTTACTGTTATATTCCCTCCAGATGCAGTTGTCAGCCCCTTCATCCAAACTCTGTGAATTACCTCTGCTATCTGCTGCGCCGGGTGAATTGTCTCTTCAATCTGCTCCACATGCTATCTTTATATATTGTGTTTCTTTTTCATTTTTTTAATAAGATCAAATCCTTTTTCAGCTACATCCCACGGCTTTGAGTATTCCCTCCAAACATTTATCGAGTTTGCAAAATCTACATCATTCCTTGAAAATGACTCAATAGTCAGCCATCCATCATACCCGATCTCTGATAAAGCTGAAAATACATCATCCCAAGGAATATGCCCATCACCGGGAGTACCACGATCATTTTCACTTATGTGGACATGCCCAAGAACAGGGGCTACATTGTGAATTGACTGAATAATATTCTTTTCTTCAATATTGGCATGATGTGTATCAAAGTGAGCGGTTATATTAGGTTGTGAAACCCGGTTTATAATATCAATCATTTGTGCAACGGTATTACAGAGATAGCACTCAAACCGATTAATAGCTTCAACTGCAAGTTCAACATCAGACTGAGCAGCATATTCTGCTGATTGTGACAAAACTTCGGCACTCCTTTTATAATCATCCTCATCCGGAGCCTTGTTCGCAAATGTAGCAAAAGCAGAATGTAGCGGACCACCGATCAATCTACAATCCATTTCATGGGCGCAATCGACAAACCATTTTATTCGTTCTACTGCTTTTTCCCTGACTTTTGCATCGGGGCTGATCGGATTTTCTTCGGGTCCAAGCCCAATCACACTTGTAACTTCCATATCGAGGCTTTTGGCATAATTGCCAAATTGTTTATAGGCTTTTTCGTCAGACACGCCCATAAATATTTCTACTCCGTCGTACCCAATACGTTTCAACCTATCAGTGACAGGGAACATATCTTCGGAAACTTTTGCTGACCATGCCAACAGATTAAATCCAACTTTTGTCATTGTACACACCTCACGTTAATTATTTTCAAGTACTAAAAAAAGGGAAACCGATAGTCCTAAACCAGCTTCCGGCATATTTACTGGTCATGATTAAATATCAAGATCCGGATTATCAGGACCGAAATGCTTGAGCATTACAATAGGATCGGTTTTTGATTTATTCACAATTTTCACACCTTCCTTTGCCGCTTTTTCACTAACAAAATATTCATCATGTGTTAGTTGTCCGAATCGAATCATAGTGGGAGTTTCAATATCCCAAACCCCCATAGTTCCGTGGCCCTGCATCATAATCATTCCATAGGCAGCAGAATCCTTAATTGTGACCGAAGCCCCCGGTAGAACTGTCAGTTCTTTGGCGCTAAAATCGGTTGATTTATAGCAGATCCATTTGTCTATATACCCCTCTTTCTTCATCTGATCAACCGATTTGACGGGCAAAGGTGGCATGAATCGATTTTTTTGAATATTTGGATCAACATTTAATTCCCAATCGAGTATTTCGATCAGCCAGTCATAATCACCGAGACGATCTTCAGGAGTATCTTTCCAAAGTAATTCTTCAGGCACAATCGAATCGCCAACAAGCGACTGATACATAGAAAATACATCGGATGCTTTCTGCGGTTCATAGGTACAAAGACTTCCGGGAGCATGCAACACACCGGGAGGCACATCCCAGCCGGTTCCGGGCTGAAGCCTGTGAGCCTGGGAAAGATTTGTTATTTTATTGTCGCCTTTCGTAAAATTCTTAAGGCATTCCATCAATTGATCTTTACTTGTTCCGGGATTGATCCCAAAGAATGTATACGGAAAATCACCACCATAATTATTCACCTGCGGGGGAAAGTAATATGCTTCCGGCTTCCCGTTTTGATTCGTCAATTTTGCATGTTTATCCCTGTGGTGTACGTGATGCGGCAGAGCACCTTTGTTGTCAAAAAATTTGGAATACATGGGCCAGCTATTATACTTGTTCCATATCCGCTCACCCAGAAGATCGCCCTTCAATTCCTCAACGGCGTCTCTGAGTATAATTTTATTAGTATTACCATTATCTTCAAAAACTATTTCACTTAATCCTTCATTTTTTCCTGTCAAAGGGCCATTATCTGCCGGGGTTGTGGAAGAAAACCATCGTTCATCAATTCCGCCTCTTTCACCTCCGAGAGCATAGTAATCGTCAGGATGTAGTTTAATTCTTCGTCCCGGAACACAGAACGATCTCGGTACCCAATTTGGGGCCAGTCTTACAATTCCTTTACCTTGTTCGAATGCATTTTGTGCTAAGCTCATATCAATTCGTTTTATTTTGTATAAATAATGAGTCAGTTAATAAAGTTATTAGATAATGTCTTCTAAACAGCTCTGGCATTTATTTCCATATTGTATGTTTTTGTTTCACCGGGCTCTATAAAAATAAGAGTGTCATTCCTTCGTGCTGCAGCCTGGCCGATGGGAGGATGAGTACAGGGTTCTAAAGCCATTACGTATTCTTTTTTTCCCCAGTGCTGCCAGTTGGTTAGCCATTTCAACTGCTCTTTTTGAAACTTTATATTAAGTCTCAATCCAATAGTACGATTTAAAACTCCACATTCACAATGCCCATCTGCAGTTGAGGTAATATCAATGAAACCAACCGCTTCGCCACTGCCAGAATGATCTTTTATCGGGTCACGGCAGATCTTATAATCGCTGCCATCCTTAAATATTTTACGGCTTTGATCATTTGGCACTTTTAAATCGCCTTCCCAAATAATTTCAGTGCCTTCATCGATTAAAGGCCATCCAAAATTACAGTGATATAGCAACATGTGAGGAGCAGGCTCATTTCCGATATTTGTGATTTTATCCTCGATTTTAACCCTCGGTGATCCAACTACAGAAGAAATTGTCCTTATTAATTCAAGATGTGGGCCGAAGACAGTGGATTGAATCATTCTACCTGTCAGGCTCATCGTCAAATTGCCGCTATTCAAGTCTGGCTGTTTCACTGAAATTATTTCTGCAGGCGTATGACTTATTCGATCATGCAAGCCTCTTATGCCAAATTCATCCTCTTCGGGTCCGCCGACATGTGTAAGACCACATGTTGTGAGTAACCCTCCCCCGAATGAATCAAGCCACCTGATACCCTGTACAGCTGATGGATTCGGTGGTTTAACTGCCATGTGGCTGATCCAGGCGAGACTATACTTATTATAAAAAGCGTCTGCAATATCCATACCTCTGTCGAGTACAACTCTATATCGCAATCCGCTTCCGGTATTGACCCAGGCAATTCTCACACCTGAGCCATTACCATTATCAAGTACAGCGGTTTCAATACCTCCTAACTGCTGGCTGTTAGATACCTTGCCCTTCCAACGATCAGCCGGGAAATTCCGGTGACCAACTTTCTTGTTTTCAGGTTTCAAATGATTACACTCTA
The DNA here is from genome assembly GCA_001564065.1 of Chitinophagaceae bacterium T5-Br10_B2g13. Classification (GTDB taxonomy): domain Bacteria; phylum Bacteroidota; class Rhodothermia; order Balneolales; family Balneolaceae; genus Rhodohalobacter. The sequence goes on along the minus strand of LKNA01000063.1, from coordinate 5,796 downwards.
TGAATTGAAATTTTAATCAGTCTTCCTGCCAGTTTACGCCGGTATCTTTCCAGCTTTTTGATGAAGCGGAATCCAAAACTGCCTCACAAACTTTTTGTGTTTCCAATGCTTCCTTAAAAGTTGGAGAACAAGAATCACCCGTTTCAATAGATTCAAGAAAAGCAGCTACCTGATGTAAAAAGGTATGCTCATATCCAATAGAAGTACCCGGTATCCACCATCGATCCATATAGGGCTGTTCACTTTCAGATACATGGATTCGGCGCCATCCACGAACACTAGGATCATCTGAATGGTCAAAGAATTCAAGCCAGTTCATGTCATGCAGATCCCACCGGATTGATGCGTGTCTCCCATTTATTTCAAATGTATAGAGTGCTTTATGGCCACGTGCATAACGAGTAGCTTCAAATAAACCCAGTGATCCATTGTCAAAATGGCATTGAAACGAGCACGCATCATCAATGGTGACTTCCTCTTTTTCACCTGTTTTCTGATGAACTCGCTCCTTCACGAATGTCTCAGTCATAGCGGAAACATCTTTGATTCCACCGTTAAGCCACATTGCTGTATCTATACAGTGAGCCAAAAGATCACCGGTCACACCAGATCCGGCAACATCTTTATCTAAACGCCACAATGCTTCTCCACCCTGAGGTACATCTGGACTAATTGTAAAATCCTGTAGAAAATTCGTCCTGAAGTGAAAAATTTTACCGAGTTTTCCAGAATCGATAATCTGCTTCGCTAATGTTACAGCAGGCACGCGACGGTAATTATACCAAACTGTATTTGCCACACCTGCATTTTCTACAGCTTCTACCATCGGCTTAGCTTCATCGACTGTACGTGCCAAGGGTTTTTCACATAGAATCATTTTACCCGCTTCGGCAGCCGCAATAGCTATTTCGGCATGCGTATCATTAGGGGTACAAATATCAATGGCATCAATGTCATCACGTTCTATGATTGCTCTCCAATCAGTTTCGTACGACTCATATCCCCATTGATCAGCAAAGTTCTTCACTTTTTCCTCAGAACGCCCCGAAACGGCTTTTAAGACGGGACGATATTCCAATTCCGGAAAGAAATCGTTCACTCGTTTGTGCCCATTAGTATGGATTCTTCCCATAAGTCCATACCCAACCATACCAATTCTCAATTCTTTTTTATCCGACATATTACTTCTGCTTTTTTTATTACAATTAATTAAAGCTTTTCCTGACTATTCACTCCAGCCATGTTTTTCACGGACTTCGATCATTACTTCAAGGATATCATTCCAGGTCTTTCCACTCAGCATTACCTCATTGGGAAACATACATCCATCCCAGCAGATGTGTTTAAATGCTTTCGTTAGTTCACCATTCTCATCCCGCAGCCAATATCCTGCATCATGAGCAACATCAAGCTTTCCGTTAGGATCCGTCACTTGACAATGCCTTCCGGTTTTCTCATGGCTTCCGGAACCAAAAACTGTTCCGTCATTTTGTGCCACATGAAAATCGATTGTCCAGGGCCGCAGGGCTGCAGTCATCGTTTTCAGACCTTCTTCGAGAGTCTCTCTGTCGTCCCAGTCAAAATCTTCTGGCAGAATTCTGTCTTCAGGCTTGTTAGTACCCAGCAGATAAAGCAGAGTATGAGACATATCCGCCTGGAATCCAATATTATCCCGGTCAACAGCTTCAAGTGTATCAACCATTGTTTTCCAGCTTTGCATGCCACCCCAGCATACTTCACCTTCAGCAGCCAAACTCTCTCCATAATCCGCCGCAATGTCGCATGCTTTCCTGAAAGTTTCGGCAATTTGTTTCGTACCTTCCCTTGGATTTTTCGCCCACGTTGCCGGATCTGTTGCGGAATCAATACGAATAACACCATAGTCCCGTATACCGAGTTCGTTCAATTTATTAGCGATTTCACATGATTTCCGAACCTGCGTAATAAAATTCTCTTTGTCTTCTTTTGTACCCATAGCTGAACCACCATCAATATCCGGCCAGACTGGGGCTACAAGACTCCCTACTTTTAAATTATGTGAAGCAATTTTTTCAGCCAAGGATTTGAGCTGATCATCTGTACTGTCAATATCCACATGAGGGTCAAACAGAAACAGGTCGATGCCATCAAATTTGACTCCATCTACCTCTGCTTTTGCAGTCAATTCAAGCATTTTATCCAACCCTATTGGAGGTTCTGAGTCGGGTCCTTTACCAACTAATCCTGGCCAGGCAGCGTTATGGAGTTTCGGATAAGTATTCATAAAAATTTATCGTTTTTTTGTTTAAACAAGTCAGTTTTAAGCTTACAATCATAAAGAGATCTTCAAAGATGAAATCTACTCTATTTTTTATGTCTTCTAACCCGTTAAATTAACTAAACTACCTTTCACTGTAGTTACGATGGTTAGTAATAGACTGATCTCCAACTCCATGATGAGATCAGAGTCGTCATCATTCTCCTTGCTTCTGTGGTACTATAGGGACATCGGAACCATTTCATTAGTTAAATTACCTGTACTCCATGCTCCACATCCCGTCGCCCAAAAATTCCTGCCCCAACACCTTTTCTTTTGCTTAGAAAATTCTTTCTGAAGCATCGACCTTTCATACGCTTGACTAACTCGCATATCGAAATTCGTGGGGGGATACTATATATAGATATGTACATGATATTTGCTCATAAACCCTTTCAAAACCTTCACTTCTTCCACATCACAGATCTGTGTTACCAGTTCCCGACATCGCTTCTGAAGATTTGCTTTCAAAACATGATATCGATATTTCGTACCCCGCATGATATGACAGGATAATCGAGTCTTAGTATGGCTTCCTTTGCGCATTGGTTTTCCTGTAGCTCGAAGGGTACCAATTTTTTAGGCTTTTCGTAAAACTAAAGTTCTGCACTGAAAGTGCATAGATTTAAACCCTCCTCTGTGCACAATGAAATAAACAATAGAATAAATTATTGCAAGTAGATTGTTTAATCGCTTGTCTCTTTACAATTGATACAGGCTGGATTTAAAGAACATGATGAAGTTACTGATACCTGCTTTATAATTATTTGCAAAAACTCTTAGCAAGATTGTTATGTTCAACAGCAGTATCTGTATAAACTCTAACTTAAATTTATTATTTAACAATGGGCTCATCAGATAAAAACTCAACCGGAGTTAACCGAAAAAAATTATTTACTGGGATATGTGTGGCCATTATCCCAACTGGTGCTTCATTTGTATTAGTCAGTAATATACTTTACCAGTTGAAAACTGAATTTATCTTAACAAATGCTCAAGTTGGTTACATTGGTGGCTCTGCGCTTTGGGGAATGGCTATTTCTCTATTAGTAGTGGGTCCTTTTTTAGAAAAAATCGGACTTAAGAAGGCTGCAATCGGAGCTTTTCTAGGTCATATATTGGGTATTACACTATTTCTATTAGCCTTACCATTTGCAGGAGATCCTGTTGGATTCTGGGTGCTATTTCTCGGGGCTATCGGGTTTGGTATAGGTAATGGATTTATAGAAGCGACAGGAAATCCACTTGTTCCGGCATTGTATCCTGATAAGAAAACAACCAAACTTAATCATTTTCATGCGTTCTTCCCAGGTGGCATGGTATTGGGTGGATTAATCGGATGGTTAATGGTACAAGCCGGAACCATAGGATCAATTAACATTGGGCACTGGACATGGCAAATGGCAATTGTCTATATACCAGTTTTGATATACGGTTTTCTCTTACTGCCTGAGAAGTTTCCAAAAACTGAGACATCAGAAGCAGGCATACCAGCCTCAGAATTGTTTAAATACACTTTCTCCAGTCCATTGGTTATCGGTCTAATTTTATTAATGATGTTTACTCTTTCATTTGAATTAGGCCCAATGAGATGGATTCCAGAAGTATTACAAGCTGCCGGTTTGCATGGAATTTTAGTTCTTGTTTGGATAAGTGGTTTGATGATGGTATTACGTCTATTCGCTGGAACATTTGTAGAAAAATTTACTCCTTCCGGCATGTTACTGGGAGCATCATTCCTAACCGGGATCGGGCTACTAATGTTTAGTTTTATTGAAACCGGTCTTTTTCCCTTAATGATTGCCGCAACAATCTTTGCATTGGGTGTTGCATTCTTTATGCCAACCATGGTTGGTTTAATGAGTGAGCGCTTCCCGAAAGCTGGATCTTTAGGAATCGTACTTATGATCGGGCTAGGGCTTGCTGCCTCTGGTACAGCAAATGGAATTATGGGGCAAATTGCAGACTATTATCTCCCAGATGCATTAGATGAACAAAGAACTGTAGAAGTTCTTGAAGATGTAGAAGAAAGATTTCCAACATACATACAGAGAGCTGAAGCAGTTTCTAATGACCCGGATGCATTGGCGGATCTGGGCTATCGGGCCGTTGATGTACGGAATGCGTTGAATTATGTTGAAGGTGCACTTTCGTATTATCGTTCTAACAATGAACTTGAAGGAAATATTACTGGTAATGCACTCAGAGCTGTGCTAGATACAGGTGTGGAAGATGAAGCAATAATGGATGAAGCCTTTGCCATTCTTCGGCCTGCCGACAATTATGGAGGCAGGATGTCCTTTCTTTGGGTTGCACCAGTCACCTTCATAGTTGGCATTATATTTTTGATAGTATTCATCAATGATAAACGTGCAGGTGGTTATAAAATAGCCCGTTTAGAGGATGAGTAAATTGCACTTTTTTTATATTACTTAAGGCTTAATCGGGTATGGCAGATAGGAATTAGTTCCCTATCTGTCTATCCACACCACCCAGCAAACCGTTCAATATATGGCATATTATTACACTTTGAATCTCCCCTTTTTGTATTAATCGGTTGTCGTTGGCGAGATTGTTTTCAGGTATACTCATAGTACATCTATCCTCGCACATTACTTCCAGATCCAACGCACTGCTTTACTCACAGGTCTCTGTTACTAGACTTTCTGCAGTCATCAATTTACGCGTATCCACCTGACCCACTTCACCTTTTTTGATAGTTTAGGGTGGATGCTTTCTTGTCAAGATATAATGACAGAGGAATCCGCCGCCTGACTCATTACGCCCCTACAACTCAATGCAATAGACAATAATGAAGCGTATCGATTCCAAGGAATATCCTGACTGCGTGACTTCATCAGACAATCTGATATAGCTGCCGCCGAGGCACTTTTCTGTGATTCGTGATTGGTTTACTGATGTTCAGGGCTCACAAGAAAGGTATCCTGAATAAGCAAATATCCGGGCGCTTCACATAGTATGTTTATTCCTATACCATCAGTAATATCAGGATTTTTATGTTCACAAAGCACTTCAACTTAACAAAAATAGAAAAAGCCCGGATTCTCAGTCCGGGCCTCATATTGTCCTCGATTTACTTTGCTGGTGCCTCTATTTGATTAGCATCATCTGTCGCGTCACCGTATGCGAATCGGTCTGCAGACGATAGAAATAGATACCACTCGACAGGTTCGATGCATCAAAACTCACCTCGTGCCAGCCTGCATTTTTGGTTTCATTGACCAGGGTGGCAACACGCCGACCCAGGGCATTGTAAATTTGCAGCGTTGCATGTCCGTGCTCCGGCATGGCAAAGCGGATCTGTGTGGAAGGATTAAATGGATTCGGGTAGTTCTGCGCAAGTTCAAACGTAATCGGCGCAGTGTCTTCCGGATCTGTTGAGGTCGTCATCATAGTGGTGAACCGCCGCGTTTCTGACCATTCACTTTCTGTATCTGCCGCTACAGCTTTTACCCTCCAGTAATAGTCAGTCTGCTCAT
>LKNA01000191.1 GCA_001564065.1 Chitinophagaceae bacterium T5-Br10_B2g13 | reverse complement strand
TCCTTTCATCTCGCGGGCAGACACATACATTGTGTCCGTCACCTCTTCTGCCACAAACAAGGTGGATGTGGAGGCTTCCCTCACCTCTATGGTATACGATTCAGCACTTTCCACAGATTCCCACTTAAATGTTGTTTTTTTCGAAACCTTCTTTTCATCCTTGGCAGGCGTTGATTTCTGAGGGCCTCTGCCGTTGTTTCCGTTTCCGCCACCTTCACCCTGAGTGGTAAACTCCGCAATGGAACTCCACTCGCCCGGAACACCGTCCTTCACTCCGCGCACCCTCCATTTATAGAGTGTCTCACTGTTTAGAGACTCGTTGTTTTTCACCGAATAGCTGGTCCCGTTAACTTCAGCATCGATAACTAAACCTTCTGTAGTCGGTGTGTCGAGATGCAGAATGTAGTAGTCAGCATTTAGATTGTTCCACTCCAAAGTAGGCGTAAGCGAAACCCCCGTTGCGCCATCTTTAGGGGAAGCAAGGTCTGGTGATGTTAATGGATCGCTGCCTGAACCGGAAGAGTCATCTCCGCTGCCGGTACTTTCAGTTGTAAAAGATCGGAATGAACTCCAATAACCGGTCAATCCATCACGTGTCGCACGCACTCTCCAAGTATACTTGGTATCATTTTTAAGCGTTCGGCTTGAGGATGTGGTATAGCTTGTTCCCGTCCCTGTATTTTCAAAAACCAAGCTGCCGCTTGAGGTATAAACCCGCAGCGTATAGCTGTCCGAACTGACTGAACTCCAGCTGAACGAGGGATTTACAGATACTCCGGTTGCATTAGACGATGGGGACTGCAGAGAGGGAGTGGATGGCGCGGTCGGTTCGTCCGTTGAACCGCTGTCTTCCGGGTTTTGATCTCCCACTCTTAATTTTGAACTCCCCAACTCATCCAAAAGAGGCTTATAATCTGATTCACTGAAAGCATTGTTGGAAATATCAATATGATTAAAGCGGTCGTACGTAGAAGAATCATTATACTTAGCTCCGTCTAATGAAATAGAACCAGACAAGTTGTTATTAGCAAAATACAAATACTGTAAAGATGATGAATTTGGTAGCTTATCCGGGATTGCACCTTCTAGTTTATTATTTGAAAAACGAATGTATCTTGTATTTGTATGGTACTCCCAACCTTCTTGAGGAATTTTCCCAATAAAACTATTCCAGCCTAACCCTAGAAGTATTAAATTTGAATTGGAAGTAATAGATTCGGGGATTTCACCTTCTAAATTATTGCCATCTAAGACAAAGGTTCTCAAATCTAAATTTTCAAACCCATGTAGTGTACCAGTAATATTATTCCAAGTAGCTCTTAGCCCAATTAAATTAGTAAACTGCCCATTATTCCAATAATGCCCCCAATTCCCAGTAAGGTTATTATTGTCTAATATTACTTCACGCAGCTTCGTGTTATTACTAAAATCCGGAATATCTCCTGTTAAATTATTACCGTTTCCAACGTGGAACTGCCTTAATTCCGTCATTTGATTCAATGGAGGAATCGTTCCAATCAGAGCATTGGACCTAAGATATAACTTAGTTAGCTGACTAAGATTACTCAGTGAACGAGGTAGTTCTTTATCCCAAAGAAGATTCCAAGACATCTCTATCATTTCAAGGTCTCTAGCACTTCCTATCCCCTCCGTCAAAATACTTGTGAGCGAACTACCTGAAATTTGAACAACCTTTAGCTTCGTAAAATTACTCCATACATCAGGAAATTCACCCGTAAATGTATTACCGCTATCATCACTTTTTCCTGGATGGTACGCCCTATCAGGATTGTCCGGCAAATCTTCGGCATATCCACCAGACAAATACAGTGATTCAATCTCAACCCAATTCCCAATTGAAGATGGAATTCGGCCAGTTATTTTATTTTGTTTGATATTTATGTATTGAAGACGTGTCAAGTTACCAATACTTTCCGGTAATTCACCAGATAAGTTATTTTCAGATAAATTCAGTCTAACTACCCTACCTTCACTGTTAACTTCCACTCCAAACCAGTTGTCCGATGGGTTACCATCCAACCATCCTGTATTGCTTGACCAACTTGATCCTCCGGCTGTATTGTAAAGATCCACTAGGGCCTGTCGGTCTCCCTCTACACTGTTTTGATTTTGCGAGATAGCTTGTATTGGGAATAGTAGCCCAAAAAGAAAGATTACAATTAAATTTCTCATTCTTTACTTCACTAATTTATTTTTAGATGACCTCTGTATCATAATTGAGATACATTTTTGATCAGCTTTAAGCAGTTGTTTTGATACTTCCTGCACTACTAAAGAGTATTTAGAGGTGCATTTGTTACAAGACAGGTTCTTTGATTTACCTATAATCAGATATAACTAAGTTGACTATCCTGCCTGAGCATTTGTTACTACTCAATATGAATTAGAAAGTTCCAATGTTATTATCATTTATTTAATGTTCATCTACCCATCAAAATATTTCTGAAGTACTCAATCATGGCCGGCGAGGACGCAAACAAGGTCATTTAACGACTCTAGGAGGGTTTTCTGTGGCTGAATGGGATTTTAGCACTTCCCAAGGCTTGTCGGGGAGCACACACGCCTTGACGACCTAGAGGCCAATAGCACCGAAGCCACTATTGAGCAGATACTGGGGCAATTGCCAAAAGCATTTATCAAAACCCCGACCCTCGATAATGACAAGGGGTTTGTATACTACCGGTCGTCTGGCGGAGCATTAGACGCGAACGTATACTTTACCCACCCGCATAACTCCCATGATAAGGGCACATTAGCGTATATTCGTCGGTTCATCCAAAGGGAACAGAGATGGGCGAAGTACCCGAGCGACAAGTCAAAACGGTCGTACGACATCTGAAAACTCGCCCTATTCGAAAATTTGATTACCTTTCAACTATTCAAGAAACCTTAAAACACCGCGCTGTCGTACTAATGACTTGAATACAGTTTTAATTATACTTGTCATGAAAATTACACTTCCTGCTCAGCACCTTTGTCACTCAGTAGTCCCTGAACCATCCAGTATTCCGGATTGAACGGTTCTTCGTGCCAGTTCAGTTCACGATCCCAGTATCCTGGACAATTTTGATAAACACCTTTTGTATAGCCATAACTGACTTCAACAATCTTGGGCACTCCATTTGAGTATATAAAATCGAGTGCCAGGCACTGACTTTTCAATTTTTCTGCAACTTCAAAAGCAACACCAACTGTAACCTCGCTGATGTGCTCTTTTTGGTACTCGATTATCCCGCTCCCTGAAGCCCGAAAATCATTGCTGCGTACTAATCTTTTAATTCCGAAGGCTCTTTTGCCGATGACAATTATCCGGATATCATAATCATTCCCAGGAACAAAGTCTTGAAAATATACATATCCGCGTTCTTTCCCCGTCACTCTGTCAAAATCCGTTGTATATCCAAAACGGGCCACCCCCTTTAACAAATCTAAAAGACTATTCTTCCCAATTTTATACTTTCTAAGACGGTCCTTCAAATTTGCACCGGGATCGTATTGGCTAAAACCTTTACCAAATGCCTGATTAATTAATTTTTTAGCACTTCTTCTGTTCTTGATCAGCCTAACGTGTGAAGCCCCTGCTCCACGACGCAGTTTAAATACTTTAGGAAAATCAGTTCTTTTTACCCACTCTAATGCTTTATCTTTTTCAAAAAAAACATATGAAGATACCAATGGAGCATCTACTGATTCCAATAGATACTTTTGGCCTACTTTATCATCAAAATGCCAACCGGTATGGAAATCCGGAAATACTTTTTTTCCTGCCGTTTCAAGAGAAAGCATTAGCTGTTTGGCAAAGAGAACGTCCTTGCAGTCGGCGTGGTGATAGTGCCACATCACAATACTGCAATCCCGAACCTGGCTGATAATATCGCTGCGATAGCAGTCAACCAGTTTAAACGGAATTTGATTCTTTTTACAAAACTCAACCCAGCAGTCGCTAAAGCTTCCTTCCGTATGATGAATTGCTACTTTATTCATAACTCTGTACTCAACACTCGTTCACTCTTCGTAATTTCTCTTACCATCGCATCGACCATCCAATCCTCTTCATAGAAACTCTCTTCATGCCAGTTCAACTCTTCATCCCAGTAACCGATGCACTTTCGTGTCATATCACAAAACCCGTAACTGATCTCTGATATCAGGTAGGTGTCCCCACGTTTCAGGAAATCATACGCCACAGACTGCATTTTTAATTTTTTAGTCGTTTCCAGTGCTCTTTTTATAACTTCGTCCGTAAAGTGATGCTTTTCAAAATAGGGAAATCCACTCCCAGAAGCCCTAAAGTCATTCTCCCTGACGCCTCGTTTTACTGCAAACGCTTTCCCATCAACCACATTTACTCTAATATCGTGATCGTTGCCGGCAACAAAATCTTGAAAATAGACGTACCCCTTCTCATTGCCTATCGTTTTTGCAAATTCAGTGGTATACCCCAAACGGACTACCCCTTTCGCCAAATCTGTCGTATTAATTTGACCCAGTTTATATCTTCGCCATCTCTCTTTCAGGTTAGCCCCCGCATCATACTGGCTAAATCCTTTTCCAAATGCCTTTCGAATCATCTTTTTAGCCATTGCACTATCCGTTATCAATTTTACATGGTCTGATCCCGATCCTCTCCTGAGCTTAAACACCTTGGGAAATGTAGCTTGGTCAGCCCAGTTTAAGGCCGCCTTCCTTTCATAAAAAACGTATGAAGGTACAAGCGGAGCATCAACTGCACGCAGAAGGTACATCTGCCCAACTTTATCGTCAAAATGCCAGCATGTATTGGGATCCGGAAATACTTTTTTCCCGGCTGTATGCAGTGAAAACATCAGCTGTTTTGCAAAAAGTACATCTCTGGGATCACCCTGGTGAAAGTGCCACATCAGCCCGTCACAATCATACATTTGTTCTATAATATCACTATCGTAACAATTTACAAGCTTATAGGGTACTCCCTGCTCCTTACAGTATTCAATCCATCGTTTGCTAAAACTTCCATTTCTATGGTGTATGGCTAATTTCATGATATCAGTGTTTTTATGAGTACATCCCTGTGAGCTTCACAGCGAGTCAGGTTGAGTAGTAGTCTTTTTTTCTTATTTGTTAGAAGTGATGGCAGAAGATTTCTGTTTCTGAGTGCGTGGAGCACCCGAATTGAGTGTGGTTCAATATAGGCACTGTACCTTCGCTTTGATTTCGAACAGAATTCGTCAAATCGTTTTTCCAATGCATCATCATCCTGGATGACAAGGTTCAGCTCAGAAATTATATTCTCAACTACTTTTTGATCAGCCTTACCCAATTTGCTCAGGCCCGGATCAACTGCATTTTGAGTATAGAAATGAACCTTAAAATCCAGATCTGATTTACTTAAAAACAGTTCAGCAAACATTCCCACATTCCAGGGATCCGTTAAAGAGTTCTCCCTGTTATTCATATCAAACAGAAAATTACCCAAACTGTAGAATATGGGTGCGCGGTTGTAAACTTCATACCCGCTAATACAGTGTGTATGGTGGCCAATGACCGCATCTGCTCCGGAGTCCACAAAAAAACGGTAGGTCTTTTTCATTCGAGGGCTGGGCAGCTCATAATGCTCATGACCTCCATGAACAATTACAATCACTCTATCTGCTCCCTCTTTTGCATTTCGGATCGTATTGAAATTTTGCACAGGATCCAATGGATGGCAACCCGGAGTACTGTTTTGAGTTGTCCCAAACTCATTTTCTGCTATATTGATCACGGAGAGACGGATTCCGCCAATTTCGCAGATATATGGTTTTTTAGCCTGTTCCAATGAGTCACCCGCTCCAACTGTATCAATCCCGTTTTTCTTACAAGCCTCCAAGGTAGATTTCAATCCCCCAGATCCATAATCCATGATGTGGTTATTGGCGAGAGTCACCAAATCGAAACCTGCTCTCTTTAGAACTCCGGTCGTACGTGTTGAACTCTTTAAGTTCGGGCCGGTTTTCTGAATCGGTTCCCCCCGGTCTATCACCGGAGACTCCAAATTGGTTATTGCAAGATCTGCAGCTTTTATGAATGGCAAAAAATCACCGAACAGCTGCTGAGCATCATTCTCTTCGGCTAGATTTTCTACTCTCCCACCGCCCAGGTGGGTATCTCCTGTAATAATTATTCGAGCTCTGTTTTCCATTAATCATTTTACTTTTACTCTCTGTAAAATCAATACAATGAACGATAATTGTTACGTGCATTATATTCAATGCCGGAGGCCTCTATTAGCAAATTCTATAGGCTTATTTCCCGACCTCAATCACAGCCCCAAGGCGGTCTGACGTCATAAATTCGACATCTGGCCAAGTTTTAAGAATTACAGCCAACAGTTCTTCCAGTAACTTGAGATTTCTATCTCGATTCTCAGGATTGATACACCCAATATAGTTCACTCTGTGAGTCTCAATGATTGCGGGTTTTTTCCAGAAAAAGGCGTTTTTAATTTCACTTAGACAGCTGCCCACCCAATCTTTACCGTGATTGGAAGTCGGTTCAAATTTGCAATTCCTCACCATATAATATTGTCCTAAACTGTTTCGCTCTCCTGTAAAGTGCCTGATAATTTTATTCCTGTCCAATTTAACCTGAGGAGAACGCTGAACACCGCCCCCCTGCAGATATCGTACACCCAAATCATTCAATACTACTTCCATCTCCTTGTTCCAGGTATAGTTGGGTGCAATTGCTGAACATGACGGGTAGCCAAACAGTTGTTCAAATTTATTGAGACCATCTTTTATTGAATTCAGTATAAATAATTTGTCTTCCTCGGTATCCATCTCCCAT
>LKNA01000190.1 GCA_001564065.1 Chitinophagaceae bacterium T5-Br10_B2g13 | reverse complement strand
ATGCCCTTAAAACCGGCAACTATACACTTTTCCATTCTCAGCTCTCCTTATACCTGAATAACGGGTTACTGCTTCCCGAAGAGGTGTGTGTAAAAGCATTGGCTGCTTATGGAAAAGGAAAAGCACGACTGAATTCCGTTGAAGGATTTATCAGACAGATCATCGGGTGGCGTGAATATGTCAGGATCTACTATGAAGCGATGATGCCGGAGGTCCGAAATGCTAATCACTTTGGATTTACTGAATCACTGCCTGACTTGTTCTGGACCGGAAAAACAGATTTGAAATGTTTGCAAGAATCTGTCAGGCCTGTACTAGAGGATGGTTATTCACATCACATCCAGAGGTTGATGATATTGAGCAATTTCAGCAATCTGACCGGCAGTGATCCGCGTGAACTGAACCGATGGTTTCATCTTGCATACACTGATGCTTACGAATGGGTGGTCCTTCCAAATGTACTTGGAATGAGTACTTTTGCAGACGGTGGTGTGCTCGCATCCAAACCCTATGTTTCCGGGGGAAATTATATCAATAAAATGAGTGATTACTGTAAGAACTGCAGATACAGTATTACTCAGAAGACAGGTGAGGATGCATGTCCGTTCAACTACCTATACTGGAACTTTGTAGATAAACAACGAGAAACTTTTAATGAAAGTGGTAGAGTAAATTTCATGGTTAATATGTTTGACAATAAAAAGTCAGAAGAAGAGAAACGAAAAATCAGGGAATCAACCAGTAATTTCCTGAATAGCTTGAAGCGATAACTGAACCCGATGATATTATAAATCAATATATAAAATATTGATTTATAAAATGGCATAAATTATACACCATTCTGATTTTTTGAAAGCGGCATCTAAATTTAATCAATACTTGCCATAAATATCAGGTGAATTAACTTTTTACTGTTGATATCCCACCATCCACATGCAGAATTTGCCCGGTGATCCAGTCCGACTTTTCCGTGAGCAAAAATTCTGCAGCGGAAGCTATATCGTGGGGTGTTCCGATTCTGTTTAGTGGATGCTTTTTCGCATTTGCCGATCTTTTTGCTTCGGTATTTAGAAGGTTCGAAGCCAATGGTGTGTCTGTTAGGGAGGGTGCGATGCAGTTTACCCGGATAGACGGGGCAAGTTCAGCTGCGAGAGCCCGGGTTAGGCCCTCTATTGCACCTTTCGATGCTGATATAAGAGAGTGAAAGTTTAGTCCAGCCTGAACGGCCACTGTCGAAAAAAGTACTATTGAGCCACTTTCACTTTTCTTAAGCGCTGCAAGTGTTTGCTGAATCACTTTTACTGCACCAATCACCTGAAGTTCATAATCACTTACAAAATCTCTCGGGCTTATGCGTTTAAAAGGTTTTAACACAATGCTACCAGGACAGTAAACAACACCGTGAAGCGTATCAGGCAGAAAATTGATCTCCGGTATATCGTCCAGCACATTCAGCTTGTGATACGAAATATGACCAGTTACTGTCGGCTTCGTCTCATTGTAGCTAGCATATACCTTATGACCAATCTCCGAGAGGTTCTGAACAAGCTTTTTTCCAATTCCCGAAGTACCACCTATTACTAAATAATTTTTCATAGTTTATAGATAGCTGTGTTCAAGTGACTAATGTGGTTTTCTAGGTTTTTAGGACAGCGTTTTTGGATTTTTTAGTTTGATTCATAGATCTGGTAACACAGATTCATGCCGTTTCAATCGTGAAGCTTAAAGAGTCGATTAATATTAAAACCAAAACGAAGCTCACTATCTAATAGGGAGCCATTCTCACCTGCAATCAGGTATGGTTCGTTCAGGGCTCTGGACGTGGTGAAAAACATCTGGAATACGTGTCCGCCTGTTTCAACATCAAGACCGATGCCCAGGTTGGGTGTTAAATCCGAGTTGCTAATTGGCACAACGCTTTGAACTGTAAGTGCTGTACGAGGCAATATATTGTATCGAAAACCACCAGCTGCAGAAAAATAGTGCTGAGTATCAGGGTCATCTATGCTCACTTCACGCCCTGTTCGAGCGAAATGGCTGTATATAGGCAGTATAAGAATACTAAGTTTCTCGTTGAACTTTCTGGCCGCCGACAGAGAAATCGTGTAGTTAAGGCGATCCGTGAATGAGTAAGAGTCGGCAAGGAAGCTAAGATCTGAGGTGTTGATACCTAAAGATGAATTCATATTAACGGAAATAGGACTTCCTGAATCCCTTTTTTGTTTTGTAATAGTCTTTCTGCCAATAAACTGAATCAACTTATCCTGGCTGGTTCTCGAAAAAGCCAGGTTGGTACGATCGCTTAGCCCATACTCAAAGTAGAAACGAACGTTAGCCCCATTATCAATCCCCCAAAGGTTCTGGTACCCGCTATTTATCTCTCCAAAGTTGTGCATGATAGAGTAATGAAATTCCCCTCTACTCAATAGCTCTGTAGTGTAAAGGTTAATATGTTTTGGTGCCATAAAAGTGAGCTCGACCGAAGGGTTATCATCTGCGAGGGTACGTTCGAGCTGTGCCTTAGACTCTTCCGCCACACTCAAACCTAAAAAAAGCAGTGAGAATAGAAATACGGCAAACGGGTCTTTCTTACGAGTTTTTCTCATAGCTTAGTTGGTCTGTGTAAGGTGAATACGAGTAGTAATTGTCTGCTCCTCGGAAAGCTCATAAAATAGTACGGAAGGCCTGTCAATATCATAATCCTCAAGGCGTATAACCCATGAAGCTTCGAGGAGTAATCCTCCTCCATCACCGGCACTAATGGTACCTTCAACGGCTATTTCGCGTCCGATACCTCGCATCGTAAAAATTCCGCTGGCTTCTACATTTGCGGGAAGGTCATCTGCCCGTATCTGCTCCAACCCTCTGGTCAACTGCCCGGTAAACTCAGCAAAAGGAAACCGATTCGTTTCTAGGTAGGAGTTTCGCATATCACAGTCCCTTCGCCGGATGCCGGTTTCAAGCGTATTCAGGTCTACATAGCAATCGATAAGATTATGATCCAAATCAATGAGCCCATGAAGCTGGTTACTTACCCCTTTAAACTCCATCAGAGGCGCTGTGGAGACAAACTCCACGTACCCCTCAGCAGAAGTGTATTCTTGAGCGTGCGCATTCTGAAGAGACCATGCAAATAGTATCGCAAAGAATAATCTGGTAGCCTTTTTCATATTTCATAGCCTACTTGATAATCCTAACGATATCGTCATTCCTGGACACACTAAACTCAGCCAAATCGCGATTAGCCGGGCCTCTTACAACTTCTCCGCTGGTGTTAAAGCGAGAACCATGGCAGGTACACTCAAACAGACTATTTGAGAACTGCCAGCTATCGGAGCAGCCGCTGTGCGTACACACACTTGTAAAAGCCCGCATTACTGAATCACCAACATTTAGAACCAGAGTATTTGCCCCATTTATTAACAACCACCCTCCAATGTTATTTAGGGCAGTAACATCGCTAGCTGTCAAATCAATGGTAATCGTGTTGCCATTATTTGATATTGAAATTCCGCTACCGCCGCCATCACCATCATCAGGTGTTTTATCAACAATATTATCTTCCATTGCCGAAGTCGAATCTCCACAACCGATCATGCCGATTCCCAAGAAAGCAAAAAGTGCAGTTGATCCTGCTGTTCGAAGAAACTTTTTTCTATCTAATTGTTCAATTTTTAAATCATTCATTGTAGTCGTTTTTGTTAGAATTGTTTGGTGATGTGTCAACAAAAAAAAATTTATGAACGTTCATTAATTGACTTTCAGAGAAGCTGACACAGCCCCCGAACTGGAAGCGCTTGAACCCAAACCGCTGTCCACCTGCTTCTTTTTTTCGATCCGGATCGTACTCGAGGGACCGACCTTCACCTTGAGTACCTTGGTTGTATCCAAACGTCGTAGCGGAAGAGAGCCCAGCTTCTTCTTCTCTTCGAAGAATCGTTTGCTGCATCCATCATTGAGTTGATCAAACAATCGGAGCGAATAGGCGTGGTAATCGGTAACCGCCGGAAAATCACGGCTTTCTCGAAGCATCAGCGACTGATCCAAGGCCTGTTTGAAGCGGTAATGGCTCTTTTCAACATCTCCATTCTGGTTCGGACGACGGGCATTGATCGCATATCGGTAAAGTCCGATGCGGCCAACTCTTCTGGATGGTGCTCTTGTGGGAAGTACACCTCCTTGGGTGGCCCTTCCAGGGCTTTCCACTGCTTGATTCGTCGTTGAAGTGTCCGTAATTGACCTTGTTGGAACTGGCCAGGATAGAGACGCTGAAGATCCTCAAAGAAGGTTTTGGCTTGGAGTCCCGGATTCAAGACCAGTTTTTCACGAATGGAGGGCCAGACATCTTCAAATGGATCCGGACGGGTTCGACAATCATGAGCACAAGCAAGCTCACTGGGAAGTTTCACTTTCTTAAGATACTTGCGTTGCGGGCCGTTCTCCGATCCATACCGGCTTTGTTGGCGGCCGCAGCAAGGGTTGAAGATGTTTTCATGGCTGTATATAGGGTCCGAACCTGGTGATCAGTGACCATCTACACCTCCTGTCTTTGAGTGTAGATGAAGTATAGAATTCCTGCTTACCGATGGAGAATTCTAATTGTCGCCAATGCGGAAGAATGAATGTCGTTAATCACACCCCATTTTCCATGGCTGAAGAACTTTACATAGAATCGGCATCGGCAGAAAAGGAACTGGTGAAAATCGAGCGGGGAACTCATAATGATCTCCCAAACTTTGAAAATTACAGGCGTGTGCTTACAGATTTTTTGGGAACAGACAGAGACTGAACTCAGGAGGTGACGAAAGATGCCTCTGAAATGGTTCTGGCCGATGACAACTTCGCCTGCATTGCCAACGCTGTGGAGGAGGACCGAACCATTTACGACAACATCCGGAAAGCGATCCTCTTCATTCTCCCAACCAACGGTGCCGAATCGCTTGTCATCATGGCGGCAGTCCTGATCGTTGTCGCACTCGCGGTTACACCGGTACAGATCCTCTGGGTAAACATGGTTACGGCCGTCACTCTGGCCCTTGCCCTATCGTTCGAGCCCGCTGAGAGAGATGTCATGAGCCGCCCGCCCCGGAATACCGATGCCCCCATTATCGGTGGATATCTGACTGGAGAATCGCCTTCCTCTCACTGCTGATCGGCAGCACCACCCTGGCCACCTACTATATGCTGGTTTCCTATGAGTACGGAATCGAAGCGTCACGAACCATCGCTGTAAACACCTTGGTCGCCGGACAACTCTTCTACCTGTTCAATTGCCGTACCATGCACGGTCCGGCTCTTCAAGGGGGATTTTTTCGTAATCGGACCATCTTCTGGGCCACCGTAATTCTCATAGGACTGCAGCTCCTTTTCACCTATACGCCCTACATGAACCTCTGGTTCGGAACCATCTCACTCAAATGCAGCTATTGGATCTACCCGATCGCCAGTGGCATGTTGGTATTTCTATTCGTGGAGTTGGAGAAGTACCTCTTTGGTCGTAGGCGAAAAACCACTGCTGTGGCACATTCACAATAGACGCTATTGATCCAGGCATCCAATGTGCCTATTGTGATTCATCTTACCACAACCAAACCCGGTCCAATTCGCCGAACCATCCCACAAGCGAAAAGACCTTCCATCACATACGGTTACCATGAACCAGCTCACTCCTTTTCGCCTCTCTTCCTTTGTTATGATCGCTCTCCTGATCACCTCGTGTACAGGTGAACCGAGAACAGAAACACCTTCAATCACATGGGAAACCGTACAAGATCCCTCTGACCGCATTCACACCATCACCGGCTTTTCAGGTCCGGAAGCTGTGAGATATGACCCGGTTCAGGATCTTTACTTCGTCTCCAATTTCGCTGGTGGCGGAAATAAGCGGAACTCCGAAGGATTCATTTCGAAGGTCACCACCGATGGATCGATTGCAGAGCTTCGCTTTATGACCGGAAACGAATCACACCCTCTGCACGCACCACGAGGCATGTACATCACAGGTACAACGCTATGGGCAGCCGACATCGATGGTGTTCACGGGTTTGATACGTCCACCGGAGAGCATACAGACTTTGTGGACTTTACTCAGTTTGAAATCGGATTTCTGAATGACATAGTTGCAGGTGGTGATGGCAACCTCTATGTCACTGATACTGGAGGAGCGCGACTCTACAAGATCGAAAATGGAGTCGCCACCATTGAGTATGATCCGCTTCCGATCTCTCCAAATGGAATTACCCTTGACCCGGAAAGCCAACAGTTAATCCTTGCTCCATGGAATGGAGTCATGGAGTTTTACGCATACAACACAACGACTGGATCGCTCTCCATCTTTGACCGCGCGAGTAGTGGCGGCAACTTTGACGGCATTGAGTTCCATGAAGGCAGACTTCTCTCTGCCAGTCAGGTGGATTCCAGCTTGCATGTGACTAGAGATGGATTGGATTATGTTCTAATCACCATGCCGGGCAGACCCGCCGACATTGGACTCGATACCCGACGGAACCAAGTAGCCGTTCCCTACATTGCCCGGAATGCAGTAGATATCTGGCAACTGCCTTGATGGTATAGAGAGGCGGCGTACAACCAATGGACACCGAGTCAATCTTGCTGAAAGAGCTCTCCAAGTTCACCAGCGATGTCCGTAAGAATAAGATCCACACCATCGTCCATTGCCATGCGGATGATCTCGGGGTCGTTGTTGGTACTGGATCCGGCACGCAGACCCCGCTCTTGAGCGAACGAAATAGAGCCACGATTTTCTGCATAGCGATTTGGTGGTGTAAGCGCCACCTCTCCTCGCTTCTGCAGTAGATCTTCCACAGCT
>LKNA01000189.1 GCA_001564065.1 Chitinophagaceae bacterium T5-Br10_B2g13 | reverse complement strand
CACGAGGAGCTTGCAAATGAACTGGGTACGGCAAGAGTGGTGGTTTCAAGGTTACTGAAACAGATGGAAAAAGAAAACCTGGTAAAACTCGAAAGGAATAAAGTTATCCTTTTGTAACATTTGTAACTGAGTTTACTTCAGTATCTGCATACCTTATATGTATTGATTATTGCATCGGATAATCAAAATTTATTTATCATAAACCATAAAAAGAAATTATATATGCTTACAGGATTTAAAGAGCAATTATTTTCAAACTGGCACCCCATGCGTTGGGTTGCACTCACATTAGCAGTCATTTTAGGATACAACTGGTTTATGTACAGTGCATCTGTATCCGGAGTTTTATCACTGTTTTTCCTGTTTCAAGCCGTTACCAATACGGGATGCATGGCGGGACAGTGCGGAGTACCGACAGGAAATTACAACGAAGAAGATATTGACAACATTGAATACGAAGAAATAAACACCAAAAAATTATGAGTACTGACATCAAACAAAAAAGTTTTTCTGAAATTATTAAAGGAGATACTCCCGTTCTTGTTGATTTTTACGCCGACTGGTGCGGTCCCTGTAAAATGATGCCTCCCATTCTAAAAGAGGTAAAAGGGCGATTGGGTGATTCCATCAACATTTTAAAAATTGATACCGAAAGAAATCCGGCGGCGGCCATCAAGTACCAGGTTCGCGGAATTCCCACTTTGATTTTATTTAAAAACGGTCAGATTATCTGGCAGCAGGCTGGAGTTGTTCAGGCCAATCAGCTCGAATCAATTATCAAACAAAAACTATCTGAACATGAATCGTGAAGAACATCATACCTATAGAGTGACAATTAACTGGGATGAGGGTAAAATCGGAACCCTGAAATCTGACGAACTTGAGCAGAAAATCCGCGTAGCCACCCCTCCTGAATTTCCCGGAGGTGTGGAAGGATTATGGTCACCTGAACATTTGTTTACTGCTTCTGTCAGCAGTTGCTTTATGACCTCTTTCACGGCCATAGCGGAATATTCGAAATTTGAGTTTGAGAGCCTCAAAGTTGAAAGTGAAGGTATTATGAGCAGGCAAGATGGAAAATTTGTGATGAGTAAAGTAATTCTAAACCCGGTATTAACTGTATTGGATGAAAAACATATCAAAAAAGGCCTTAGGTTGTTAGAAAAAGCTGACATAATATGCTTGATTACGAGATCCATTAATTCAGAAGTGATCGTAAATCCAAAAGTACTTGTTGCTTCTGAAGCGTAAATCTTAACTTTACCATCAAAAATTATTCTATCTATGCGATTTGAAACCAAAGCCATTCATGCCGGTCTTGAAATTGGCAATCCGTCTAAAGCTATAATCCCACCCATTTCGCCCACTACTATTTACGAAATTGATGCAGATGGAAGAAAAGATGGCGACCTCCACTACACCCGACTTGGTAACCCAAACAGGCTTCAGTTTGAGCACCTGATTGCGGAACTGGAGGATGGAGAAACGGCGGCGGCTTTTTCATCGGGTATTGCGGCGGCAAGTGCTGTTTTACAGTCACTTGATCCGGGCGATCATATCATCATCCCCGAAGATGTATATGCCGGAAACCGAAAAATGGTAAAGCAGATTATGAACCGTTGGGGGCTCAAATCAGACTTTATCAATATGACTACGCTTGAAAATATTGAAGCACACCTCAAGCCCGAAACCAAACTGATTTGGATCGAAACGCCTTCAAATCCTTTAATGAGAATTACGGACATTACCGGTGTTGCTAAACTGGCCGGTTCACATAGCATCAAGACGATTGTGGATAACACCTGGCCAACTCCCGTTAACCAGCTACCGATTCAGCTCGGTGCGGACCTGGTTCTGCACTCTACATCAAAATATTTTGGCGGACACAGTGATATTCTTGGCGGAGCTGTAGTGGCCCGAAAAAATGATGTTTTTTTTGAACGGCTGCAGCTTATTCAAAAAATGGGCGGAGCTGTTCCTTCACCACAGGATTGCTGGATGCTGAGCCGAAGTACACGAACGCTTTCTTACCGCATGAAAGGCCATAACGATCATGCGGCACTTGTAGCTGAATTTTTGCTCAATCATCCAAAAGTGGCGGATGTCTACTACCCCGGGCTTGCCTCCCATCCAGGCCACGAAATTGCCAAAATGCAGATGAAAAACTATGGGGGAATGGTCTCGTTTATCGTTGATGGGAACCAAGAGGAATCGATAAATATTGTGGGACGATCAAAGCTTATAAAACGAGCAACCAGTCTGGGTGGTGTTGAAAGTACATGGGAGCATCGGCAGAGCAGTGAGGGTGAGGGGTCTGTAACTCCGAAAAACCTGATCAGAATCAGTGTTGGGCTGGAACACCCGGACGATATTATCGAAGATCTTGAAAAAGCTTTGGGCTAAAACCCGTTTACAGAAAAAATTAATTCTGTTTCTGAAACAGATTTACCATATTCAGGCAACCGATCAGATTAATCTCCTATTTATATTAAAAATTATACTGCTATGAATAAGTTTTTAGCCGCTCTTTGTGCACTCTTCATCATCGTTTCAGGTATTCTTTGGGTAAAGGTAAATACACTGGAAGTTGTTATAGCAGAAATGAATCAGCCCGATTTATATGAGGCCATGACAATGATGCAAACTATTGTACATAAACTAAATTATGCCATTGAAAGTGAAAATAGTGATCTTATCGATTTTTATGTGCATGAGCTTGAAGAAATAACAGAAGATATCGTTGATGCCGACCTGTATTATCACGGAGAACCGGTTGGAGAATTAACAGATTCCATGCTTGAACCGGTAATTGACGAACTTGAGGATGCCCTTGATTCATCAGACTGGAACCGTGTGCGGGATCGCAACCAGGCAATAATACAGGCATGTAATAATTGTCATGTGGCCACAGGTTATGATTCTATCATCATTACCGGACAATCTGAATCGAATCCCTTTAACCAGGATTTTTCGACACCGGGACGCCAGTAAATCTTTTCATCTTATTTAAAACTACTTACCTAAACGGGAACGTTTCAACGTTATCCGGCAGGTGTTTTTGTGCGAAATCTTATCTCAGCCTGCTAATAAATCCCCTCTTATCTATCGGAACAAACCGGCTAATATCGAGTCCTAACTATTGATAATTACAACACGAAAAATACGGGATGCTGGAATTTGCCAAAAACAACATACATGCATTAGCAATACTTTTCTTATCGGGTCTTGGGATTGCAATTATAGGATTCTTTTTCTTTATCTGGCTGATATCCATCGGAGTATTTGGCCCAGTACCAAATCATGAAGAATTACAATCCATACAACAGCAAGAAGCAACCAGAATTATCTCGGCTGATAGTGTCCAGATAGGAACCTATCATTATCAAAACCGAACAATGGTTTCCCTTGATGATATTAATCCCTCAATGACGGACGCTCTGCTTGCTATCGAAGACATCCGGTTTTATCAGCACAACGGAATTGATTACAGAGCCTTGGGACGTGTGTTTATACGATCCATAATACTCAGACAAAATGCTGGTGGCGGCAGTACCATTACCCAGCAGCTTGCTAAAAATCTGTACCCAAGAGTAAACGGCGGTGGTTTATCTATTGTAACAGATAAATTCAGAGAGATGATTATTGCACAAAGGCTGGAGAGTATTTACAGCAAAGAGGAAATTTTAGAGCTGTACCTGAATACCGTTTCATTTGGTGAAGATACATTCGGAATTGAAATGGCCTCATTGCGGTTTTTTAACAAACATCCTTCGCAGTTAACCACGGCTGAATCGGCTACTCTTGCGGGTGTGCTCAAAGCAACTACGTATTTTAACCCCAACAGAAACCCCGACCGAGCACTTGGCAGAAGAAATCTTGTGCTGAGACAGATGGAAAAATACGAGATGATCTCCGAATCAGAATCGGATAATTTAATTGGTCAGCCTTTGCAACTGAATTATACTCGTGATCATTTAAGCGCCGGTTCAGCACCTTATTTCCAGGAACGCCTGCGGAGAGAACTTCAGGCTATTTTGAGAACCCGCCCTGCCCTTGATGGAGAATCGTATAATCTGTTTACAGACGGTTTGACCATTCATACAACTCTCCATTCAAAAGTTCAGGCTGCTGCAGAAACTGCAATGCACACCCACCTTGAAAAACTCCAGCTTATATTAGACAAAGAATTAGACAACAACCCTGTATTTGAAATAGATGATCCTGATATTCTGCAGGTTTGGCGGCAATCAGAAGATTATAAAGAGCTGGTGGCAGAAGGGTTTTCGGATGAGGAAATTGAAGAAGTCCTGCACACACCCAGAAACACCCGAATTTTTACCTGGGAGGGTTACACCGAAAAAAATATTACACCTTACCAGGAAATTCAGCATTACTTATCATTTCTCAATGCCGGTTTCGTAGCTTTAAACCCGAATAATGGCCATGTTCTGGCTTGGGTTGGCGGAATAAATTACGGTCACTTTCAGTACGACCAGGTAACAGCCTCTCGACAACCGGGTTCAGCCTTTAAACCTGTATTATATGCTGCTGCACTCGAAAGCGGCCGAACTCCATGCGATTACCAGCGTAATCTCTACGTAACTTATACCGATTACGACGACTGGACTCCTGCTAATGTTGATGATGAATACGGGGGTCGATATTCTCTTCAGGCTGCACTGGCTACCTCCATAAATACCATTGCAGTACATGTTGCCAGGGAAACCGGACAATATAATATCCAGAAAACAGCTTCTGCCCTGGGTATCCGCACTCCACTGCACAATGCTCCATCAATTGCACTGGGAACTACTGAATTATCTCTGCTTGAGCTCACAACTGCATACACAGCATTCGTGAACCGGGGAAAACCCGCCACTCCCAAATTTATCAGCCACATAACCAATGCCGACGGAGAAATAATTTATAATTTTAACCTTCCTGAAATAGCCACTTCGGGCCCGGTTGCTGGTAGTGAAACAACTGATGGAATTTCTCCTGAAACTGCGGCAGCGATGGTTTTAATGCTTGAAAAAGCCGTAAATGAAGGTACTGGTACTCCGCTGCGAAATCTTTATGGTATAAATACAGCTTTAGGCGGAAAAACAGGTACTACTCAAAACTATTCTGATGGCTGGTTTATAGGCTTTACTCCGGACATTGTTTTTGGCACACGCGTGGGGGGATTTAACCAGCGTATCCGTTTTAGAGAGTACCCCGGGTATGCATCACTGACAGCTCTGCCTGTGGGCGGCCTATTTATGAATAAAATCTCCGGTGATATCGGCATTTCGGTTCGTTCTGAAGAGTTTTACGATTATCAAACCGAAAGCTCATTCGATTTTACATGCTCTGATTTTCGTGAAGACCGATTACGGGATCGTGTTCGTGATTTCTTTACCGGCCGGGACAGCGATGAACCCCGCGAAATTAGTGATGAAGAGGACAAAGAGGGAAATATCTTTAAACGGATAGGCAGAAGGCTGGGTATCGGCGGGGCTGATTCTGACTCAGACAGTACCGATTCAGATTCTGACAAAAATCGATAATGTCTAAGATGTGGAAATGTTGTTATTGCAACAAATTACTGCAGTTTTAATCATACTGCCAGCGTCCATAATTTTCTGCGGAATAGAGTATGGTTTGGTCCTTTAAAATCCATACGCTGTCCATTGGGGTAATTACAAATGGCCTGACCTGGTAGAACAGACTGTCTTCGTCAATTACATATAAAATCTCACCCGCCTCTAAAGTCCATACCGGGTTATTGATTTCAGGCTCAAAAAACACTTCCGTTTTTGAATCCGTAAATACACGTTTCATGTATTCATCCTCATTCAGATGAAGTTCCAGTGGAAACATAAAACGGTAGAGCACACCAACGGCTATTAAAGCCACAAAAAATATACCTGACCATTTTATTACAACATTAAAACCCGTGTAACTACTCTTACTCTTAGTACTCATAAAAACTTTCTTATTCGTGTTATTTCGTCATTAAATGAATGTATTACCGGTGTGTAAGATAACCAAAGATGAGATTCCTGTTACAGGAAATAACTGATTTTATCCATGAATACTACTACAAACAAAAAAACCCCTCCAAAATGGAGAGGTTTTTCATAAAGCTTACCAAAACAACTTATCTAAATTGCATTATCAAGCTTTTCGTAATCATAACCGTCTGCTTTACTCATTTCCTGAGCGGTAAGTGTTAGCAGAATACCATAAATAACTTTCGAACTTACATCGGCAACTGTGTATGTAATATGCCGTGCAACTACAGCTGTTTCACTCAATGCCGGCTCAAGTCCGCCAAAAAGATATGGCATTAAATACGCGCCCGGGTAGAGCATCCATGAGAAAAGGAACAATGTCCAAATTGTGCCCAGATACTTTTGAGCTTTTGCCGGAGCACCTTCTTTACCTTCTGTGATTACACGTTTCATCAGAATTAAAATGTGCACAAAGAATACAGTAGAAATGAAACCCCAGACAAAAAACAGAGTCGGGCTTGTCACTTCATAAAACTGGCCAATATAGCCGGTAATTATCATTGCAGCTCCGGAGAACCAGAACTGATTTCTAATTGAGCTGAAATCACTTTTGGTTAGTGTTACAACAAAAAGTATCTGAAACAGAAGCATTGGTACATCAATGAGCCAGTTCAGGTATCGGTAACCGTTATTGAACAAATCTGTTGAGCTGCCCAATACGTAGCGTGCTGTTTCGGTATCATAAGTCATTGCACCCGTCCAGTTTTGCTGTTGAACCAGCAAAAGGAGAAATGCAGAAACCATAACCACAACAGACAGTACAGAAGAGATTCTGT
>LKNA01000188.1 GCA_001564065.1 Chitinophagaceae bacterium T5-Br10_B2g13 | reverse complement strand
CTATTATACACTTCAATAAATCATTTTGAGAATCTGCTAATAGTACCTCTTTTTTTAACTTTTCTCTGTCCATTAAATAGTTACTTAAAACTGTAATTGAATTAATCTACACCGGCTCATTCACAAAACTCTCTTCATAATCCTTTCGGCTGAGTACCGTGTCATAAAGCCCCACTTCTTCGTCTTCGTGTTTGTTAATACCCGTGTATTCCAGACTGGCATCTTCGTAGCGTTTAAATTTGTACACAGCATCGTTCATGAGTTTGCCGTTGAATACCCCGAGGCTGACCAGTAGTTCAAAATCTTTTACGGTAAGACCTGTTACTTTCTTGAATAATCCTGGTTCAAGTTGGGTTATGACATCCTTCAACGTCCGTTCCCGGTAATCTGTTAAATACATAAAAACCGGTATTCTGGTGGCAAATTTGATTAGTTTGTCCTGAATCTGTTTGCGAAGGCTTCGATACTCTTTCTCTTCTTTGGATAACTCTTTCTTTTCCTTTTTGGTCAGATCTTTTTCGTTTGCCTTCTCCTTGGTCTTTTTTATGGACTCGGCCTTGTTGATGATCGTCTCAATTTCCTGATTTAGTGACCGAAACCCCTCAATACTCATCAAAGCGTCCAGGGCTTTCTGGTTATCCATCAACCGGCGAAGGGTAGGAGTGTCCACGTTAACTAACAACGCACTTTCCCATTTTCTGGCGAGGAGTGTGGATGTGGTTCCGCTCATCGCGATGTCAAGAACTCCGGCTGCATCGATCTGCTTCATCGCACTGCCATCGTAGGCAAGGATAGGCAGAAAGTTTATAAATTCTGCGACTTTCTTTTCCGGGTTGGATTCAGAAACATCAAGTTGACAGCTGTATGAAGCAATCTGACTTAATGCTCGATTTGGAGCAAAATCGAATACATAACACTCTTTTTTGATAATCTCTTCTTTGTTGGGAGATTTCCCATCAGAATTACGAATGACCCACGGAGACTGAACCCGAAAAGCTGCCTGAAAATAAGTTTCCGGACTAGAAGAGTTTCTTAGCATAAATATTCCAGTCCAGGGTCTTACCGTGACGCCGGTAGTTAATTTACCGCAAGATAGAGTTATAGTTTTTGATTCTAAGGGCTGAGGGTCATCCATGGAGTCTAAAACCGGAGGTAACGCATCTAATCCAATTCCTGCTTTAGCTCCTGCTGCTACATTAATGTTGTAATCATGATAAAATGTATTTTGCCTTTCGTTCATTAAATTTTTCATAGCATGACAAGCTGCTACTGTTGGTAAAAACCAAAATGTGTGATTTAACACATTCAACAATGGGGCATGAGAGAAGGGTAAGGGTGGTTTTTTCGCCCCCATTTTGAGGTCATCTACACTTGTTTCACTAAACGCGCCTCTGATTAGATTCAACCACTTTTGAACGTGTTCCTTATGTACAAATTCCGCTTCTTTGCCTTCTCCTTTGGCTGTGAAAAATGCGTTTAAATCAAACTCGTCATATTCCCCACCTCTAGCGATTTCACGTATGGAATCCGGCATTTGATAGGTCATCATCACCATTCTGGGCAGAGAAGCATATGGATTCTCTTTGCCGGTATATTCCTCTTTTGCTTTTTGCTCGTCAGAATAGGTCCAGTTGAAAATCTCTTCTTCTATGAATTCCCCTGAGTTGATGGCCCGGAACGGCGTTCCCGAAAGATAAAGATAAGCATCTGTGGTAATAGGCATGATCTCCTCATCAAAGTAGTCCATCCCTTCGCCTACGCCAAACTCCTGCTCTTTTCGGTCTTCAGCTTCAAACAGCTCTTTGGCATTTTCGCGCCAAGCTCCAAAGTGGTACTCATCAAAGATAACGCCATCCCAATGCGTTGCATGAACCCATTCGTTTTTGGATTTGATACCACCGGCTGAATTTCGTCCCAAATAGTCCTGAAAAGAACCGAAACAGACAAAAGGTTTATCAGTATCAATATCCTCAAAGCTCAGGCCGTTTTTTGAGATAAACTGCCAACCCTCAAAATCTACATGAGTCATTAAATCTTCTTCCCAGGCACTTTCTACGGCTGGTTTAAATGTAAGAACGAGCACTTTTTTCCAACCCATTTTCTTAGCCAATTGGTAACTTGCAAAAGTTTTACCAAAACGCATTTTACAGTTCCAAAGAAAGTGTGGAATCTTGTCAGTTTTCTCTCTGGGATTGTGTTTAAAATAATGCATGGTTTTATTTACGGCTTCTTCCTGCTCGGGCCGCATAGAAAAAGAATGAATGCGTTCTTTTTCAAATTCTTTATGAGTTTTTACGGCTTCTACTGCAATACGTACTTCTTTTACCGTGCATTTAAACCATTCTCCTACCGGATTTTTAAAACCTTTTTTACGCAGGTAATTATGGACTTCATGATCAGTAAATGTGCTTCCATCCTTCCTCATGGCCGACTTTTCCAGTACAATAGTGTACGGATCTTCCCCCGGGCGTTTGGTTGGATATTGCTGGGTTACGCGGGTTTTCGCGTCTATGTTGGTGAAACCAATTTTTAGTAAATCTTTGTATTGAGGATGGCTATCCGTATAGGCATAAATCGTAGGATTAGAGTCGGGACGGTCTGGAAAGAAGTCTTTGCTCATAATCAATCCATATCCATTATTACAGATTCAATGAATTCTATTTCATGTTCATTTAAATCATACTTTTTATACAACTTATCGTCAGTCCATCTTTCTGTCATATCGAGAATTGGCACAAATGAAAAACGCCCTTTAGTAATATCTTGGGAAAAGGATAACAGAGATACTAAAAATCTAAGGAATTTTGTTTTTAGGTAACCCTCTAAATGCTCGGCTTCCTCTTTTGAATCAAAACTTCCAGCTACTAGATAAGTTTCTGTACATATATGACCGGGTGGAAGAATCTCTACTTTTGACAAAACCCTTCTCATGCCTTCACTATTTGGTTGACCAGCATGATCATATGACACTTTGGATGTCATAACTTTCCACTTATCAATTATTTCTTCCCCTTTATCTATTTCATCACTTGGATAAGGGCCTTCACCACCGCTCCAAACTAGATGAAGATCACCTTTCTCTTTAGGTCGGATATTTGTAGCTAAACCAAATGGCTTTCTGCTAGATACCTGATCACTCATATTTGATTCATTTAATTCTCTTACTTTCTTGACAATCGAAACTGCATCACCAAATCTAATAAATGTATCAAATTCGTTGAGTGGCCTAACTGATCTTTGTATATCACCTTTATAAATATTTAAAACCTTACAAGGGCCAGAATAATCTCTTTCCCACAAGAAATAACAAACACCACCAGCTATGTCGACACCCGGAAATACTTCAGAAGCATCAGGAAAATCGACTAATATTTTCATCCTTTCATCATTCAGCATTTCTTCTCTAAAACCTGATAAACCTTTTCCACCGGCGAACCAACGTGATGGTATAATCATGGTTAGGTATCTTGGCTTTAATTTCTTTGCCTGTTCAACAAACAAATCATATATAGGTCCAGCACTTTTGCCATGACCAGCATCACCTAATTGATAAGGCGGATTTCCAACAATGACATCAAATCTCATATCAAATAGTTCCTCAGGATTTTCAGTGTGAATAAATTGGTAGGCATGGGTTTCCAGACTTTCGTCTCGGTCGTATTCGCCTTTGCTCGCTCCACAGTAGGTACATTTTCCGTTTTTCCAGGTGTGTTCAATGCGGTCGTATAAAATATTTCCATCTTTTTTTTCAAATTCGGTGCATATGGAGTATTTACCGTTGGCATATTTGCTGCAATAGACGCTGCGCCGAGAAAGCATGGATGTCAACTCCGTGATGGCAATCCCGAATAATTGATTCTTGAAAATATGATTTACACGTTCCTGTTGATCGGGAAACTCCTCTTCCAATCCTTCGGTCAGTCGTTTGGCAATTTCCCGTAAAAACACTCCGCTTTTACTTACCGGATCTAAGAAGGTGGCGTTTTTATCACGCCAGAGCTCTTCCGGAAGCATGTCAAGCATATTATTCACCAGCCTGGGGGGAGTGAACACCTCATCGTTACTGAGATTGGCCAGGCAGCTTAGTACGTCAGGGTTATAGTTTACTTTGAACATGTTCTGCTAAATTGTAAATGCTTTGTAATGGGTAGTCTGCACAGGGCGTTGGGATAAAAGCTTCATCCCCTAAATCCGAGAATAGATTGGGTTCATCCATTGGCTGATTAGCCAACAAATTGGTCATTGTAAAGTCTCTGCGTTTTACCTTATCCCGATAAACCAGACTCCACTCCGAAAAAATAATTGGCTCTTCCGTTAAACCCACCCGTTTTAGAGTCAGCGCATCTCCATGAATAATATTTCTGTTTAAAATGAATTTGATACTACTCAAATAATCCTTCCGGGATTTGTCTTTAAAAAGTCGTTTATACTCTTCTTCAAAAATCCCAAAAAGCCGTTCTCTACACTCTTCGGCATTATCCAATAAAATATCGATGCCATACAAACTACCAATAGCTGAAACTCCATAAGGTTCATATTCCGCTTGGCTCTTCTTATACCTAGATCTCAGAACGTTCAGTTTCCGGCGGAGCACTTCTACCAAAAAATTACCGGTACCACATGCGGGCTCTAAGAAGCGAGAATCTATACGCTCGGTTTCCTGCTTCACCAAATCGAGCATGGCATTTACTTCTCGTTCATTGGTAAAGACTTCCCCGTGATCAGAAACTCGTTCTTTGGATTTTACCTGTTCTCTAAGCTTCTCTATATCCATTAAATAGTATTTTTAAGTAATTGTTTAAATTATCGTAAAAATATCAACCACTTTCACATTTACTTTTTACAACGTAGTAGGTAAAAGTCAGATAAAAGATAGCAGTGAAAGTGCCAGCATGGTGTCACTACTCCCATAAAAAAATTGTTCACAAGCAAGCTGTTAAACTGTGAAGTGTGTGAAATTTGGCAGATTATTGGGTTTAAGATCTATATAAGTCGTTTTTATAAATATGAGTATTGTAAAATACCTGTTAATTACTGTTAAATCATTGAACAGTACTTCACACCATTTAACAGCATTTCACAATGGCCATTTTTCTTATTTTCTGCGTTTACCAACTATAAACGGACATTTTTCAGGTTTTTTAACAGTTAACAGCAAAAATCATATAATTCGTCCATTTTTTTCGGGCCATTAATTTCCTGCATTTTTAAGCCCTCTACTCAAGTAATTTTATGATATTCTTCAACATGTATGGTTATTGGCTTTTAGCATGATTCACTAAAACCTGCTTTTTGTCCATAATGGCATCCGTAAATTGCCAATATTATGGTTATTGAAAACCCACCTATCAAATTTCGCTTCTAAGGGGCTATCTTTTTGTGGTTAGTGGTAAGCTTCTAATCAATTAGCTGTTTATTGCCTGCTTCCCTACTGGATTACTATCAGGGAGCCAGTACCCTGCTTATCGACGTTAACCTTGGCAAGTAGTACCAGAAATTTCAGAAATTCATAGGGACAACCCGCAATAGAAGTATTTACCTGTTATGAATCCCTACCAAATTAGGTTGAAAATATCATAATCGACAAAACCGAACGATTGATTCGCCGACCGAGGCATTAAAAAACACAAAAAATGCCAAAAAATCTTCTTGTTTTGCTTTCATAGTGACGCAATTATCAGAATAATGAATGGATGCTTTTGCCAAAGCTCTGCATTCATAATTAATGATCGTTGCCTTGAGCGAGAAGTATCCCGAAAACCTCAATTTTTAAGCCTAAATAATCGGATTACTCGGGTATATGGATATGCAATTTTCCATGAATCATTTTAAATCCCTCGATAAACAACTTATCAGCCACTCTCCAAGTAGGCTTACGGGGTGTGGCAGACCTCACACTTGCGTGAAAATCAGAAATTCTTTTCTTCAGCCATTAATTTTGTGAAAATGCAGCGGGTTTAGTGCATAAAGAAAAACAAATTTTAAAATGAATTACTGAATTTTGATGAAAAACAATATCTGCATGGTCGTACATAGCAAGATCCAAGCAAGGTTTTTTATCATTTTCTAAAATATGCAAGGCACTAACTCTGCTGGAAGGTCGTGATAGCTTCATATTCAAATTTTTGAGTAATCGCTGCTGGCTGAATAACAGGTTATTAACCAAACTTCTCTCTACTTGCTAAATATTTTAGATTTTTAGCGGGGTAAGGCTACCGGCAGAGAACATGTAAATACCAGCTTTTTTGGCAAAAACAGGTAATTTTATGAAAATTCAAAGCCTAAAAAGCTTCTTTTTACCCTATATAGCCGTTTTAACATGGATAAGGGAACCAACATGACTATTCCCGTATTTATAAAAATCTGCTGCATCCAACCCAGCTCCAATTCGCAGTAATTTTGAACTATTTATCGCAAATAAAGCCATTTTTAAGAAAAACCGCCCCATTTCGGCCTTCTATTTGATACGAAAATGTACGGGAATGTACAGATTTGGAAACCCTCGGAATCCTGTGGAAATCTACGGAACCCTATTTTTTCACTTTTTTGTGCTAAAAACCAATAAATCTGATCAGTTATACATCTAAATAATCATTCAATTTGTATTGTGCTGGATCGGTTTTTTGAACGTTTCCAGTCAATTTATTTAAAATCCCAATGGCAATGGTATAGGGCATCCGCTCGGCTCCTTTTTTTGTTTTTCGTCGAACTGTAAGTTGCTCCTCCACCGGTTGGAATTTTAACAGAGGATAGATCTTTTCGTAGTAGGTTGATTTACCAATGCGAAGCCTCTGACAAAACAGCTGGCATACATCCGTTTTTGTAAGCATGTCG
>LKNA01000187.1 GCA_001564065.1 Chitinophagaceae bacterium T5-Br10_B2g13 | reverse complement strand
GCTAAGAGCTTCATCGTGTTTATAAAAAAGACCGAGGGTTTCATCAATTTTAATAACCTCATATTTTGAAGCGATTCTGTACCACATATCAGCATCACCAGCAATACGAAATTGTTCATCAAACAAACCCACTTCGAATAATATTTGTTTCTTCCACATAACAAAAGCCCCATCTTGAAATGTAATATTCCAAGAACTTAAAGAAATGTCTTGAGTAACTTTTAATTCCGGTTTGATGTCAAGTCCAAAATAAGATTTATATCTATTTCCATAAACGAATCCTGCTTCAGGATTTTTTCTTAATGCTTCAGCTTGAACATTAAGGGATTCAGGGTATCTGATATCATCAACATTCCAGACAGCGACAAATTCACCTTGCGCAGTATTAACTCCACGATTCCAACTTTTGTAAAGACCTTCCCTCTCAACTTCGATATATTGATAATTAATTTGTTCATTATTTTGAAGTGCATTAAAAATAATTGACTTCTCTTCTTCAGTTGGATCATTATGAATAAATATAAATTCGATTTCCTTCAAATTGACAATTTCTAAAACATGTAAAAAATAGTTTTCCAAATATTTTTCACAGCGGTATAATGAAGTTAAAACACTTATTGATATATTAGAGTTATGCGTTCTTTTTGTCTTTTTCATTTTATAAGTTTGTCATGCTTTTAAAACATGAACTAAATTTTAAATATGAATTCTTCAAGTGATTTTCTTGGAAAAATTTCCAATTCTCCACCCTCTGTACAATTAAATATCTTTCTATCATTATTTTCAAATGCATTTTTTGCCATATTATAAGACACTTCACTCTGAAGTAAATCAGGTAAATTCCATTTATCACCATCAGAAAAGTAATTTGGATCAAAATGATTCGGATCCTTATGTTTTGATTCAACAGTTTTATTTGCAGGTCCTTTGGTTTGAAAATTATGATCACAACCAATTAATGCAACCTTTTCAAATCCCATATGATAAGCAATTTGCATTGCAACATAAGTAACAGTATAACCTTGATAGATACTTATCGAACAATCTTCGGCAAATGTTCGATAAGTTGAAGAATGCAGATAAATTCTATCTGGATTTGATCGAATAAAACCGAGTCCTTTAGAATCTAAAAACAATGGTATATTAGTATTATTAAAAAATCGTTCATTTTGTTTTAAAACAAACGGATTAACTGATACGATTGCGGAAGGCCTAAATTCGGTTTTTCTGAAAATTAAATTTATTTTATTTAGCCCAAATGTATATACGTCATTTAATAATTTAAAATTAGTATTATTCAAACTGGGTCCATTACAAAGTATTACAGCTTTCTCTCCTATGTAGTTATTTTTTATTTTTTTTAATTTACTTCTGGACTTCCAAGATTCAAGATTAATATCCCATTTTAATCGTTTTATAATGGATTTTTTTGCAACTCGATAAGGGTTTAACGTAGACATTAATTTTGTTTAGTAATTTAAATTTTTCAATTTATTATGCCGATTATAAAATGATTTATAATCAGGTGGTCGAAATGAAGGTTCATTTACTAAAATGCATTCAATATTTGTTTCACCTAAATAAATCAAAATCGATAATCGATGTGCACCATCAAATATTTCATACCCAGGTTCTAAAGTTTGAGTTACTACTTTATGATTAGGTGGTAAGTAAACAGGGTATTTAGAATCGTATTTAATAACCTCTATACTATATCTTTTTTTAAAACCATCTTTCTTTATGTTTTCATATAGGTTAATGAATTTGTTTACAAATTTATCTACAGCTTCATATGAGACTCTTGCCTCAATAAATTTCACATATTCACTTTTGTAGGCTAAAGATTTTCCACCTTTTTCATATGCTTTTAAGAACTCGATCCTTGATTTTACATCGATGCGAGTAGGATAGATTAGATCATACATTGAAATCGACTCAATAAGAGTATTTTGATTCCATAGTCTAACATTGTAATAAATATATTTTTTTATATTTTTTACAATTTTCCTTAATTTTTTAATTAATATGGAAATTATATCTTTTATCAATTTTTTATGATATATGATTTTCGTTTAGATAATTATTCAAATTATTTACCGCAGCTATTCCTTGCCTTTCAACTGCTTGATATGTCCTAGAACCAATGTGAGGAGTTATTAAGACACCATCTAAATCTTTAAGTGGATGATTCGGATTCATTGGCTCCTTATCCATTACATCCGTACAATACCCCATAAGTGTACCGTTTTCCAAACCTTTTTCAATTGCTTCATATTCAACAAGATCGGCTCTAGCTGTGTTAATGATAAGTAGTTTATTTACACCAACCTCATTTAATAAATCTTGATTAATTATGTTTTTGGTTTCTTCATTAAGAGGCAAGTGAATAGAAATTATATCTAAGCCCTTCAAAAGATTTTCTACTGAATCTACAGTTTCAATATTATTCTGCTGGGCAAACTCATAATCCATATACTTATCATATGCTTTAACCTTTAAACCAATAGCTTTAGTGATTTTTGCAGTCTCCTTGCCCACAGATCCCATACCTAAAACACCTATTTGTTTCCCTCGAATTTCATGTCCAACTAATCTTTCCCACTTTCCAACTTTAGTTATATTGTATTCTAAGTGAACATTTCTATAAAAGCTTAACATCAAAGCAAGTACATGTTCTGCTACAGACACCTGATTAACTCCAGGGCAGTTTGTTACTTTCACACCATACTTTTCTGCTGCTTTTAAATCAATCGAATCAAGACCAACTCCATATTTTGAAATTACTTTTAAATTGTTCGTTGCTCCTTTTTTAATAACATTCTCAGTATATTCATCATCGCTACAAATAATGCCGTCATATTGATCAATAATCTTTAATAGCTCATTTTCTTTTAAAGGCCCTCTCTTTTTATCTAGTTTAAATCCTTGGCTATTTAATAACTCATGATGTTTGCCAGGTGTATCATCAAATGATGTTGATGTTAATAATATTTTCATTTTTCTAAAATTCAAATTTAGATTCCAGGTCAAAAAAATCTTTAAATTTTACAAGGTCATAGTTTTTAAAAAGCTCATGATTCTCTTCATAATCTCGTAACGCAAAATGTAGTTTAGATTCTTTCGCTGCCTTGTAATCAGACATTGCGTCTCCAAGAAATAATGTTTCTTCTTTTATTAAGCTATACTTATCCAGTAAATACTCAGTCCACTCCCATTTCTTGGTTGGTGAGCCGCACTGTTCGATGAAATACTTATCAATACCCCTTCTTTCAGTAATTTCTTTAATTTCTGCTGTTGGTGTTCCGGTAATAATCCAAAATTTGTAATTTCTATAATATTTTTTTAAAAACTTCTCAGCTCCAGGAACCTCATCTGTATTTACAACTTTGTTAACTACATTTTTAGAGTACTCTTTAGATAAATTATCCACCATTTTATCAGTGATTTCTTTATCCAAAAATTCACGGTGATAAATTCTAAATTTTTCAAATCTTGACATACCTCCATTTGCTCTATGATGTTCAACCACTTTGTTTGCTATCTCCTGTCCATAAGGAATATATAAGTCATGATAGGCCTGTGTTTTAACATGGACAGATTCAGCTAATACTCCATCAAAATCAAAGAATATATTTTTTATAATCATATTATTTAGGGCAGGTTATAAAATAATCCTCAGTATCCGAATAGCTCAACAATTGAATTGGACGAGTAATTTTCTTGGTGTTTTGAATTTTATTAAAAAGTTTATTCTTCTCACTACCGTGGAAAGCAACAATACGGGATTTAGCAGCATTTAATGTCGGTAGGGTTAAAGAAATTCTATAACTATCAAGCTTGGGTACCCAGACAAAATCAACAAACTTATTCTTAGTATTAAGTATATCAGTTCCAGGAAATAGCGATGCAACATGGCCATCTTTTCCCATACCCAATAACAATATATCAAAACATGGTACGCCATCATCTGTTGGTAAATATTTTTTTAAAATCTTTTCATAATCTCTTGCAGAAATGCTTGGCTTAATATCACCTTTTATAGGAAAATAATTTACTCTCGGTAAATCATTCAATAGTAATTTTTTTGCACTCCCAAAATTACTATCTGGATGATCAGATGGGACACAACGCTCATCAACCCAAAAAAAATAAATTTTTTCCCATTCTATTTTTTTATTGTATTCCCGTGCAATAATATCAAAAAAAGGCTTAGGAGTATTACCACCAGAGATCCCTACAAAAACCTTGTCATTGTTATCTAAACATTCTGATACTTTTTTGATAAAAATATGTACTAATTCCCTGTTAAATTCTTCAATTGATTTTGTTTGTTTTCTTTTAATCTTATTAATTGTCATTATATACAGCTTTAATGCATCTTAACAATCCTTGCCCCATATCAATGTGAGGATTTGCAACTAATTTTTTGCTAACAGAAGCTTCGAACGAGTACGGTGTATATTTGTAGTGATTATCATAACCGTCATTTTTTAAAACAATTTCCAAGTTCTCATTTAATATCTCTTTAATCATCTTAAAAAGTTCAGCTCTTTTCATCCGTTCCACACCAGTTAAAACAATCTGTTGATTTATATAATCAGAAGATTCTATAATATCTACGGATAATGTTGCAGCATCTTGCGCGTGAATATACTCCCTTATTTCTTCACCATCACCTTCATGATCTATTCTACCATCCTTTATTGCCTGATTTACTAATTGATATATATAATTATTTTCAAAATTACGTTCCGAATAAACAGATCCATATCTTAGAATGGTATATGTAAGATCATACCTTTTATAGTATTCTTCGACAATTTTTTCAGAAGAGAGTTTACTGATACCATAAAAAGATCCTTTATTATTCATCGCATATGCACTACTTGCATATACATATCGTTCAATATTTGAATTAACTGCAGCATTTAAAATATTGATATTTCCTAAAACATTTAACTCCATTGTTTTATAGGGATGATGAACAGCTTTATCTAAATTCGCAAATCCAGCTAAATTATAAACAACTTCTACATCATCACTGAATGCTTTATTTACTTCAGTTTGATCTAAAATATCACATTTAACAAATTCTGCAGCATGATTTATGTCATTGATTCTATTTAGGTCACAAACCACTACTTCATGCTTTCTACGTAACAATTCTTCAACCAGATAACTTCCTAAAAATCCAGATCCGCCAAATACTAATACTTTCATTATCGTTTATCGTTTGTGTTTAGCTTTTTCATCTCTTCTCTAGCACGATCTCCTAAAAAGAAAAAATCTAAACTAAATGCTAGAAATGTATGCCCTTCTACAATTTTTTCTTCGAGTTTCGAATAGTCTGACTCTATTACATGAAACCCAAGAGGTTTATTCATTTTTATTGTTGTATCAACTACTTTATTTAATGCTTCTTTCACCTCATCTCTTTCATACTCACCTGGGTAGCCCATTGATGCAGATAAATCGTATGGCCCAATAATTATTCCATCAATACCATCAGTATTCAAAATTTGCTCTAAATTGTGAACCGCGTCTATATGTTCGATCTGTGCAATAACAACTGATTCATTATTTGTCCATTTTTTATAGCCCATAAAATCAATTCCATATTTTTGTGCACGTGATAGTCCAACACCTCTCTTCCCAATTGGCGGGTATTTTACATAAGAGACAGCCTTTATTGCTTCTTCTTTATTTTTAATCATTGGAACAATTACTCCATCAGCACCAGCATCCATTACTTTTTTAATTGCTACTTCTTCATTTTTGCTAACCCTTACAAGTGCTTCCATTCCATTTCCTTGTATATGCCCTATCAAATTAAAAGCCGTTTCATAATCAATCGCAGAATGTTCCATATCCAATGTAATCCATTCAAAACCTGCAGTACTTAATATTTCAATTACTGATTGATGGCCTATAGTGACCCAAGTTCCAACAGTAAGTTTATTATTTCTAAGTTTATTTTTAAGGCTTTTCATTATTATTATCTATTTAATTATTTCTATTACCATAAATAATTTCAGCAACCCTAAAGTCCTCAATCTCATCTATATCGATAGATTCAATTTTATTTACATTAAACATTGCTGCATTATTTCCTATCCTCTTATTTCCTGCTTTTTTAAATGAGTTCTTCGAGAAAATATAAATATTTGAATTTTCTTCGAATATAGGTTTTAAGTCCTGTGTTCTAACCAATTCTTTTGGGTCATGATTAATCGGTTCTCCACCTTCCCAATAAAATCGTGATTGCCACTTAGTTACTGAAAAAACAGAATCATAATCTTCTTTTATTTCAAAATAATATCTAATTGCATTGTCAATTGTATGTACCGTTAAAAGGGGATTCGTGCTATGTGTTTGAAGGAAATAATCTCCATCTATCATACTTAAATCATGCTCAATTATTTTATTCATTGAAACATGATCGCCTTGAATCTCAAATGGTCTGATTATGGTATTTACTTCTGGAAAGTTGTCATTGATATCCTCAATAATATCATTGGAATCAGTATTTACATATATACCCTCTATCAACTTCGACTTTAATAGGACTTTAATAATAGCATGGTAAAGAGGGAAATCATTAAATTTTTTTAAATTTTTATTCGGCACTCTTTCAGAGTTTCCTTTCATTGGTAACAACACATTAACTTTTTCCATACTTGCTTTTAAATTTACCTATTCAGATTGTGTTAAAATTTTATGGCCGGCCTCTTTCAAATCCAAATCTTTCTGAAAGAGCTTTATATCACTTTCCATCATGTCTTCAAGTAAACCCTGAAGGTTATATTTAGGCTTCCATCCCAATTTTTCCCGAGCTTTATTGGGG
>LKNA01000186.1 GCA_001564065.1 Chitinophagaceae bacterium T5-Br10_B2g13 | reverse complement strand
GGATGTATTCGGGATTGCCGGTAGCACACAATATGACGATGAAAATAGAGGGAATGGATCAGATGATGAATGATGAAGATTTAGCTGAAGCGAGGCAGGCGATGCGTGAATTTGAAAAGCAGCTTGAGTCGATGCCGGAAGCTCAGCGGGAGATGATTCGTGAGCAGATGTCAGGGCAGATGGAGCAGTTTGAACAGATGCTGGAATCGGGTATGGCCAGTACCACCATTATGGAGGTGGTTGATGTGAAGGTGAATCAGTAAGTACGAAGTGATTTACGAATGGCGAACAACCGATCAAAGTTCGCCGATTGTGAGTGTTTCAGCTGTGAAGAATTGCTGAAAATTCTCAATAATTTCAGGATGGTTGGCAGCGTCTGTTGGATCCAGGATTGATTCCATTGAGTTGTCCAAAAACCATGTTTCCCATTCAGCTATTAAATTAACCTGGAGTGAGCCGTTGGTTTCCGGCATTTCTATGACACGGTCGAAGTTATATTCTAATTCAGGTGTGATGTCGGTGAGAATGGTGAACCCCATGTTGTTAAAGGTGCCGGTAATAGCGAGTGTATTTCTGCTTATAACATCACCTTGGCTATTACGTTCAATAAGCAGCTCATCTTCTATATCAGCATCGGTTGGAGGTAGAGTTAATGAAAAACTAACACCGGTATATGCACCACCTAAAATAAATCCGGCGCCAAGAGCGGTGTTACCTGTGATGTCTACTGCATTTAATGCAACATGAGTAGGATTCGACTCAAACCTTTCATTCTCATCTACTGCAATGACTTTTATGTTATCCATGAAAAATCGAACGCTGAAAATCCGGATTTCATCACCGTCCATTTCAAAACGATCTTGGTTATCATCACCAAGCGATGTTGACAGAATAAAATCGGTATTAGGATCTTCGAAGTCGGTATCGAGACAGCTATTCAGGATTAAAGATGCGGCTGTTAATATAATGATGTAGGTGAAACGCATACTTCTAGTATTTTGTGTTTGGACAAATTATAAAATAATAAATAGCCGTCATGAGTTCCATGACGGCTATTTTGTTAAATACTAAGATGAAAACAAAGTTTTATACTTTCCGAACTTTTAGTCAATGTTCGGATTTGCGTCTATTTCACCCTGTGGAATTGGGAATTTGATTCGCTCGTCATCCGGTTCTACACCATCAATGGAGAGTCCTTTTCGCTTCAGTGTGTAGAAACGATCACCTTCAAACGCAAGTTCTACGCGACGCTCGAGTAGTATCGCATCAAGCATCTCCTCGCGGGAGTCGAAATCACCCGGTTCAAATTCAATGAGTTCATTAAACTCAAATCCGTTTTCATCTGTAACTTCGATGGAGCGGGTTCGCACAGCGTTCAAGTGCTCGTAAGCCTCTTCCGGCACATCACCTATTGATGCGGATGTCTCAACAAGTGTCTCGGCACGTGTAAGCAAGATGGCAGCATAACGCATATTCATCACATTATCGGCGTTATTTGTACCGTCTGTAAACTTAAGCGTTGACAGGCGGTCTTCATCACGATCGATTAGATCTTCGCGAGTATCGAAAACAATGTAGCCTGCTGCATCAATCTCTGCCTGCTGCTCGTCGGTAACGGTTGCTGCAAGAGCATTCGTAAAGTCAGAGCTGAATTGTATATCGCCGCGTCCGCCGCGATCTGCATCTGTATAGAAGGCGTTTTGACCGTCATTCACACCCGGATTATCCTGTGGTGTATGAATGATTTCAAAAATAGATTCTGTTGAGAACTCATTATTGAATGGGCCGCCGGGCGAGTCGGTAAGTGAAAACTGGCCTGAAGTAATGATTTCAGATGCGAGATCTGCAGATTCTTCATACTCACCGCGTTCAAGGTGGAGGCGTTTCAGGTATCCTATCGCAGCATACCGCGTAGCGCGCTGGTTATCGCGAATACCTACATCAGGAAGCAGATCTGCCGCAAGGTTCAAATCACTTTCTGCCTGCTCATAAACTTCTGAAATTGTGGATAGTGGAAGATCTTCGAAATCGTCCACACCTTCCACTCCGTCGGTTCGGATAGGAACTGCAGGGTGAGAGTTATCAGCTGTGTGGTCCCATGGCATGGAGTAGGCTCTTGCAAGCTCAAAATAGAGCATACCACGCACAAAATAGGCTTCTGCGCGTATCAGGTCCCGATCATCGTCGGTGAACGTGGGGTCATCGATATCACCCACGGACTGAAGCAGTACATTAGCGGTATTGATCTCGCGGTAAGAGATATTCCACCAGCCTTCGATTTGTGGATCCGAAGGCAGCATATTTTTACTTGCCTGACGGGCATAGTTAACAAAACTACCGGTCCAGTTTGCATTATCGGCCATGATTTCAGGCAGAACATTAAAGTTACCACCCGAGATATTCGGGTTTTGAAGCCCATCATACATGCCGGTTACAAGATTCTCCATGCCAGCAGCGTCGTTCACTACCTCTTCAGTTGGCAGGGACTGTTCTGGTTCAGGAGAGTCAAGAACATCGCAACCGATTGTCATCCCAGCAATAACTGCAGCAGAGAGTATTATTTTTAAATATTTCATTTCAATATGTCCTTTACTTTAAAATGTGAGATTTACACCGAGCATCACGGTACGCTGTTGAGGCAACTGGAAGAAAACATCTGTTGCCTGAATGTTTCCACCTGATGCAGCTTCGGGATCTGATCCGTTAAAATCGGAACTGGTGAAGGTTAAAAGGTTCAGCCCCTGTGCATAAAATCGTACAGTTGAGTTGCCTGTAATTGAAGCCGGCATAGTGTATCCGAGCGTAAGCTGTTTCAGCCTCAGGTAGGACGCGTCTTCAAGATATCGAGTGCTTGCCTGTGCGCCGTTATCTTCAAGTAGAATCGGACGCGGAACATCAGTATCGGTATTCTCCGGTGTCCAGTAATCATTCATCCGGGTAGACTGGTTGAAGAGCGAATTCAGGTTTGAGTCTGTAAAACCGCCGTCTGCCCTGTAAAGATCATTACCATAGGAGTACTGAAAGAAGACGGTGAGATCTAAATTTCGAAACGCGAAATTATTTGTAAATCCACCGAAAAAATCAGGAAATGGGCTTCCTACAGTTACTCTGTCATTTAAGTTATACTCTTCAGTTATTTCGCCATCAGCTGTAAGCCATTGAGCGTTTCCATTTTCAGAGTTTACACCGGCATAACGGACGAGGAAAAACTGGCCGATTGGCTCACCTTCGCGCAGTAAGTTCTGTCCAAATATTTGCTGTTCTCCATCCACAAGTTCAGTCACCTCATTGGTAAGTGTTGAGATGTTGAAGCTTGACGTCCACTGAAATTGTTCCGTCTGGATAATATCTGCAGATAGGTCAAATTCGAGCCCGCGATTTGTAACCGCTCCAATATTATCTGTAAGGGTTGTAAAACCGTTAACACGAGAGATTGGCACATCAAGCAGGAGATCGTCCGTATTTTTTATATAGTACCCAATACTACCTCTTAGGCGGCTGTCAAATATTCCAAACTCCAGTGCGGCGTCATATTGAGTGGTTTTTTCCCATCTCAGATCTGGATTTTGCAGTTGTGAAATCCGCCCGCCGGGAACGCTGTTGTAATCTGTTCCGAAGCCTACAAGGCCGAGAGGGGCAAAGTTTCCGATTTCTGCATTACCGGTCTGCCCTACACTACCCCTGATATTCAGAAAATCTACATAATCGGCAAAGTTACTGTAGAAATCCTCATCACTGATTACCCAACCAGCTGAAATTGCGGGGAAAAAACCATACTGATTTTCATCACTGAAACGGGAAGATCCGTCCACACGACCAGTAAGTGTTAGGTTATACCGATCACGAAAGGTGTAGTTGATACGTGATAGGTACCCTGCAAAAGAGAAGCTTGTACCCGCACCGGTTGCACCTGTAATATCAGCTGCGGAATCGATATTTCTCAGTCGGTCATTAGGAAAAGCACGACCGGTTGCACTAAATGATGTACTTTGATTCTCCTGAAGGGAAATACCGGCCAGCAAATTCAGGTTATGGTCGCCAAAAGTGTTAGCGTACTCAATAGTGTTGTTCCAGTTGTAATTTCGGAACTGTTCATTGCTTGAGATACCCTGCCCGTTTGGCGAGCCATCTGTTGTTTGGTCGCCCTGACGAATCTGCTCCTGAATTTGATAAAGCTCAAAAGAGAAATCAGAATTTAAAACAGTGTTTTCGGTTAGATTTACCCTTGTATAAGCAGAGCCAAGAACCTGTGTGATATTGGCTGTTGCATCTACGCCTTCAATATTCGCAACCGGCTGTCCTGCAAATGCTACATTTGCGTTTGGCGCAACTCCAAAATTCAATGCTCCATCATCATCATAGATAGGTACATTAGGATAGTAGAGCGCACTAAATGTATATGGAGCTGCTACTGCATTACTGGAGTAGACACGGAAATTATCCGTACGGCTCGGGTTTAGGCT
The DNA here is from genome assembly GCA_001564065.1 of Chitinophagaceae bacterium T5-Br10_B2g13. Taxonomy (GTDB): domain Bacteria; phylum Bacteroidota; class Rhodothermia; order Balneolales; family Balneolaceae; genus Rhodohalobacter. The sequence continues at coordinate 2,446 of LKNA01000186.1, read as the reverse complement.
AAGACCAACCTGAACCTGGTCTGAAATATCGTGATCCAGCCGGAGCCGGGCTGAATAGCGATTCAACTCGTTTCCAATGATGTATCCCTCTTCCCATTTATAGTTACCTGAAAGATAATATCGGGTGCTCTCTGTACCACCAGAAACACTGGCGCTGGTTTCGTGCATGTAGCCTGTTTGTGTAACGGCATCCATCCAGTCTGCACTTTCGATATTATCAGGATTTGGGTCAAGACCAAAATTTGTCCCAAAAATCTGTGCATTAAGTGCGGGATCAAACCATGCATCTTCATTGCTTACACCAAACAATTCACCGATTCCCGCTGACTCGAAAAAATTAACTCCTGCGTCATTCCATATATTTGTGAACTCCTGGCCGTTCATCATGTCGTAGCGGTTTGTTTCTTGTGTAAAACCCCCAGCCATACGAACATTAATTTCGGGTTGGTCAGCGCGGCCTTGCTTAGTCGTAATCAATATGACACCATTTGAGCCTCTGGATCCATAAATTGCAGATGCGGCTGCATCTTTCAGTACTTCATAAGACTCTATGTCATTTGGATTAAGATTCACAAGCGGGTTTAATCCTGTATCTGCTCCAAGGCCTGCACCAACAGAACCACTACCTCCTGCAGAAGGGTTTGTGACGGGAGTACCGTCAATCACCACAAGTGGTGCTGTGCTGGCAGTAATGGAAGACGCGCCACGAATTCGTATAGTTGAAGCACCTCCTAAAGCACCTGTATTGGAAGTAAATTGAACTCCTGAAACTCGTCCTTGTAGAGCTTGGTCCGCCGAACCAAGTGAAACATCCTCTATGTCTTCAGCCCGAACCTGCCCAATAGAGCTGGTGACTTGCCTGCGTGATAGTGTGCCGTATCCGGTAACAACAACGTCGTCGAGTTCCTGAAGATCTTCGCCCATAACTACATTAACTTCAGATCTTCCGTCTATATCTTCCCTAATTGTTTCGAAACCGACAAAAGAGAATTCAAGTGTATTTCTGTCTTCAGGAACTGTGAGTTCATACTGACCATCGATGTCAGTTGAAGCGCCGACAGTTGTTCCTGTTACTATAACTGTCACACCTGCTAAAGGCTCTCCAGTTTCAGCATCGGTCACAACACCCGTAACGGTTTGTTGTGCAGCAGCTGAAAATGCAAAAGCCATACTGATGAGAATAAGTATCGCCCTTTTAAGCATAGTTGATTTATTTAATTATTGAATGATTTTTTTAAGTAATAGAAACCGGAAAATAGCGCTCCCGGGAATTGTGCATAAAATCTACTGATTAGAAAATAATTATAAAAAGAATATGATTATGCGATGTAACACAATTTATGACAATACAGATTAAGTTAACGTGTAAATTAAAGAAGTGATTTTGTTGGGTTCTCTAACCTGTTATTGTGCTTAGGGCGGCTTTTTAACATCTCGTTACATTCGATAGTCTGTTTGTAGATTTGATAATCCATCTAAATAAAATGGTGTTTTGATACACGTAGATGAGACTTAAATAGAGTAGATATATACAGACGAAAACTTTAAAATTTCATAAATTCATATTTCAAAAATTTTTTAGAACACATAAAAACATAAGAGTAATTACTTTAATTTTCTAAAATTTACATAATTACGGTGTAATTCGTAAGATCAAAAAGACACTTTAATCGTTAGGTGAAATCTACCCATATCCTGTACTAAGTATGTATTATTATGTAATTCATTTTAGATAAATGGAGAATGTACAGGCACTTATGATCCCTTTTGAAATAGTGATACATTTTCGGACTCTATAGGAGAATAGTTGTTGTAGAAGCGTCTCGATTGGAATGAATGGTGTATAAAGCCGAGTCTGCTTGAATCACAAAAATTTCAATGATTTGAGTACAGCATTTATTCAGGAAATCGTAAAGATAACACGATCCCAATATTATGTGTGAATGACGACGAACATCCTAATAGGGAAATTTCCTCCTGATGCTATTCTGAACTACATTCTTAAATGTAAAGGGTTACGTGTGAATTCTAAATTGTAAATTAATTTATAAAGAAGCGCTCTGATCAGCCTTGAATTCCAATCTCGATACACATAATGTAGAAACCTCTTACTTGAGCCCTGCAAAATGATCTGTATTTGTGCGAGCTTTTAATGGGAAAGAATTTAAGTGCAAAGGAAGAGAGGTTTTTTTAGAAGGTGAAAAAAATTATTTAAAAGAGCCCAATTTTGAGAGTAGAAATAGACATTATATACTTTATAAGCCAATTCGCTTAATCTAGTCTTAAGTATGTTATTTGCAATGAGGCTTATTTTTAATGTCCAACAGATTTTTCCAAACCTCAACAGCCAAAAAGAAACAGCAAGTTTTTCTAAAGTACTTCCTATCGGAGGTAATAATTCCTCAAAACATTTAGCTGTTACATAATCTCAAAGTAATCGCACGAT
>LKNA01000062.1 GCA_001564065.1 Chitinophagaceae bacterium T5-Br10_B2g13 | reverse complement strand
TGGGCATAGTGACGATCTTCGGTTTCATACTCAACGTGAGCCGTAGCAATGGTAATCCCTCGCTCGCGCTCTTCAGGGGCATTGTCAATGTCCGCAAATTGCTTGGCAACTCCACCGTAGGTCTTCGCCATTACCGTGGTAATCGCTGCCGTTAATGTCGTCTTACCGTGGTCTACGTGACCAATCGTCCCTATGTTTACGTGCGGCTTACTCCGCTCAAACTTCTCTTTTGCCATGATTATATTCTTTTTTAGTAGTTATTAAGCTTGTTGTTCAATGATTTCCTGAGCTTTTGAGTCAGGTACCGCTACATATTCAGAAAACTCCATAGAATATGCCGCACGGCCTTGTGTGAGTGATCGAAGATCTGTTGAATAACCAAACATCTCTGAAAGCGGAACTTTTGCTTTCACAACAGAACCCTCCACATTGTTATCCATCTTCTGAATAATTCCGCGTCGTCCATTCACATCACCAATTACATCACCCATAAACTCTTCAGGAGTTGTAATTTCAACTGCCATTACAGGCTCAAGTAATTGAGGCCCTGCTTTCTTAGCTGAGTTTCTAAACGCTAATTTAGCACAAAGCTCAAAGCTCACCTGATCGGAGTCAACATCATGGTATGAACCATCAAACAACCGTACCCCAATCTTCTGAGCCGGATAGTTCGCCTGGATACCATTTTTCATTGCTTCGCGGAATCCTTTTTCAACAGATGGAATAAATTCACGTGGAATATTACCACCTACAATCTCATTGACGAATTTAAAATCTTCATTAACTGATACATTCTTATCGTCATCTGCAAACTGCTCAAAATGCTCAAGAGGACCAATCTCAAATGAAATGTCAGCAAATTTACCTCTACCACCGGTTTGCTTCTTATAAACTTCACGATGCTCAAAAGCTTTTGAAATCGTTTCGCGGTAAGATACCTGCGGCTGACCTACATTCGCCTCAACTTTGAATTCTCTTCTAAGTCGATCTACAATAATTTCAAGGTGAAGTTCACCCATACCGGCAACTGTGGTCTGACCTGTTTCTTCATCAGTAGTTACCTGGAATGTCGGATCTTCTTCAGCCAGCTTAACAAGTCCGGTTGTAAGCTTCTCAGCATCAGCCTTAGACTTAGGCTCAATGGCCAATTTAATTACCGGCTCAGGAAATGTAATTTGCTCAAGTACAATTGGATTGTCTACATCACAGAATGTATCTCCTGTGTTTACTTTCTTAACTCCAACAGCAGCGGCAATATCACCTGCACGAACAATATCAATATCTTTCTTGTCATTGGCGTGCATCTCCAGGATACGACCGATACGCTCACGATCACCTGTAGTAGAATTCAATATATATGAACCCTTTTCAAGCTGACCTGAATAGACTCGGAAGAATGTAAGCTTACCAACATATGGATCGGTTGCAATCTTAAATGCGAGAGCTGAAAACGGCTCATCTACACTTGGATTACGCTTCATTTTCTTCTCTTCGTCTTTTGGATCAACTCCATCTACAGCCTCTACATCAAGTGGGCTTGGCAGATACTCAATTACTTTATCAAGCAGAACCTGCACACCTTTGTTCTTCAGAGCAGTACCACAGAGTACCGGTGTAATATCGCGTGCCAGAGTCGCTTTTCTGATCGCGCCATTAATTTCCTCTTCAGAAATCTCCTCTTCCATCAGATACTTTTCCATCAGCTCATCATCATGATCAGCAATGTTTTCAAGCATCAGCTTATGGAATTCATCCGCTTTGGTTTTCAGATCTTCTGGTATCTCAACAATTTCATACTTTGCGCCCAAAGACTCATCATCCCAAACAATACCTTGCATGTTGATTAAGTCTACGATGCCTTCAAAATTCTCTTCAGCACCTATTGGAATCTGAATTGGAATTGGGTTCGCTTTCAATTTGTCACGCATCTGCTCAATTACATTGTAAAAATCTGCACCTGTACGGTCCATCTTGTTTACAAATGCCATGCGTGGAACTTTATACTTATTCGCCTGTCGCCATACAGTTTCAGACTGTGGCTGAACGGCACCAACTGAACAAAACACACCAATCGCGCCATCTAACACACGCAGTGAGCGCTCAACTTCTACCGTAAAGTCTACGTGACCGGGAGTATCAATGATGTTAATACGATGATCTTTCCAGATGCAGTGTGTAGCAGCAGATGTAATGGTAATACCACGCTCCTGCTCCTGCTCCATCCAGTCCATAGTAGCAGCACCATCATGAGTTTCACCCAATCGGTGACTTCTACCGGTATAAAACAGTATACGCTCAGTTACAGTTGTTTTACCTGCATCAATATGAGCCATAATACCGATATTTCGCGTTCTGCGAATACGGTCTATAATTTTCGGGTCAGCTTTTGTCGTTGCTTCAGACATGAAAATGTTTATTTAAGTACTAATAATTTTAGAATCGGAAATGAGCAAAGGCCTTATTCGCTTCTGCCATTCGATGTGTTTCATCTTTCTTACGAACTGCACCACCTTCATTTTTGGATGCATCAATCAATTCCCGACTCAAACGAATCGCCATTGATTTGTCAGTTCTTTGCCTGGAAGCGCGAATCAACCACCTCATACCAAGGGCGGTTCCTCTTTCCGAGCGAACCTCCATTGGCACCTGGTAAGTGGCGCCACCAACCCGACGACTCTTCACCTCTACTACCGGAGATGCATTAGAAAGAGCTGTTCTAAATACTTCAATAGGCTCTTCGCCGGTTTTTTCTTCAATAATTTCAAATGCTTGATATAAAATCTTTCTCGCAACGCCTTTTTTGCCGTCACGCATCAAGCTGTTCACAAACCGGGTGACTAATTTGTCATTAAATATCGGATCCGGTTGTACTTCTCTTTTTTCTGCTGTTTTTCTGCGCATAATCTCTAAAGATTAAAAGTCCCTGTGTTAACCTTTTGGTTTCTTAGTACCGTAATGACTTCTTCCCTGCTTACGATCTTCAACGCCGGCAGTATCCAGTGTACCACGAACAATGTGGTAACGAACACCCGGGAGATCCTTCACACGGCCGCCACGAATCAGCACAATACTGTGCTCCTGTAAATTGTGGCCTTCACCGGGAATGTATGCAGTAACTTCATAGCCATTTGTTAACCGAACTCTTGCTACCTTACGCAGAGCTGAGTTTGGCTTCTTAGGTGTTGTAGTGTAAACACGGGTACAAACACCACGTCTTTGTGGGCAGTTTTGAAGCGCCGGTGAAGTAGTCTTTTTCACCTTGCTGCTTCTGCCGTTTCTAATAAGTTGTTGTATTGTAGGCACGAGTTTTTACCAGTTTGGTTTCGTAAAATCAAGAGCTGATAAAGATAGCAATTAAACCACCGCATATGCAAAATATTTGTCTCATTTTTTTCTCATTTGTACTAAAAATTCTATATAGTGTGCAAAACAGGCCAAAACCGACACATTCCATTAAATTTTATAGACTAATTGTTATATAACATTATATCAATTTGAAACTACTAGACCTCCATAATCTCAGCCAGAAAAGGCTCAATGCACTACAGTCTGCAGGGATTTATCATCCAGAAGACCTACTGCTGTTTTTCCCCCGCAGATATCTTGATAAATCCAACTTTAAACCCATTGGTTTACTCCGTGAATCTGATGAGGCCGTTTCGGTAGCCGGGAAAGTACAATCTGTGAATGTAACAGGCTACAAATCCAAAAAACGTCTTGAAGTTATTGTACAGGATGGCAGCGGTTCTTTGAAAGTTGCATATTTTAAAGGGTGGAAGTACTTCATTAATAGATACAAAACCGGTGAATGGGTTGCTCTCTACGGGAAGGTCAAACAGTACGGTCGTTACATGAGCATGGCACATCCGGAAGTGGATCAGATTTCCGGACCTGATGATGTTGATCAGTTTAAAACTTTAACCCCAATCTACCCAAGTAATAAACACTTTTCTAAAGCCTACATTACCAACCAGCTGGTCTCAAACTGGATTCAGCAAATACTGAATACAACCACTGTACCGGAATTTCTCCCTGAAGAGATCCTGGATCGTTATAATTTTCCTACTAGAGATCAGGCGTTCAGAGATATCCACAAACCTGAAACAAAACAGCAGGCCAGACAAGCTCTTGAGAGATTTAAATACGAGGAGTTCTACCTTTTTGAATTGAGTATGGCCAAAATAAAGAATATTCGAATCTCCAGAGCTGACGGAAAAATCTTGGAGCCCGGTGAGCTAACAAAAAAGTTTTTCAACGAGCAGCTTCCGTTTGAACTGACCGATGGACAAAAAAACTCACTGAAAGATATCCGTACTGACTTGCAATCAGGAAAACAGATGAACCGGCTGATCCAGGGAGATGTTGGCGCCGGTAAAACGGTGGTGGCGATCGGCTCCATGCTCATGGCTCTGGATAATGGAATGCAGGCAGCAATGATGGCACCGACCGAAATCCTAGCCGAACAACACTACCACACAATCAAAGAGTTTCTGGAGCCACTTGGCATTAACCATCGACTCATAACCGGAAGCCAGAAAACAGCCCTCAGAAGAGATATTATGAGCGACATAGCCGGGGGTACTTGTCAGATCGCAGTAGGGACCCATGCAATTTTTCAGGATAAGGTAGAGTTTAACCGCCTGGGGCTCGCAGTAATTGATGAACAACACCGTTTTGGAGTAAAACAGAGAAATGAGTTTCTGTTAAAAGGAGATAACCCACACCTTCTGGTAATGTCGGCGACGCCTATTCCCCGCTCTCTGGCAATGACCATATACAGTGATCTTGATATCTCTATTATTGAGGGCTTGCCCGGTGGACGAAAACCGATCAAAACGGCTGTTAGAACGGACAAAGAACGTCCCGGTGTCTATAATTTCATTGAAGAGAGCATCAAAAAAGGGGACCAGGTATATACTGTCTATCCGCTGATAGAGGAGTCTGAGGCGATGGACCTGAAAGATGCCACTATGGGTTTTGAAAAGCTGAAGCGTAGGTTTCCCGATTTCCGGATCGGCCTTCTTCACGGAAGGTTAAAACCTGAGGAGAAAGATGGCATTATGAAACGTTTTTCAGAAGGTGAAATTGATATACTCGTCTCCACGACGGTAATTGAAGTAGGAGTAGACGTACCCAATGCCTCTATCATGATTATTGAACATGCCGAGCGGTTCGGACTCTCTCAGCTTCACCAGCTTCGCGGACGTATCGGGAGGGGCAGAAAGCAGAGCTACTGTATTCTGATGCCCGGGCAAAAACTCAGCAAAGACGGACGCTATCGCCTGAAGATGATGATCGACACCACCGACGGATTTAAAATTGCGGAAGCGGATTTAAAGCTTCGCGGACCCGGAGATTTTCTTGGCACAAAGCAGAGTGGCCTGCCCGAATTTAAATTTGGAGACATCCTTGAAGACCGGCTTACCCTGGAGAAAGCAAAAAATGACGCCTGGCAGATTGTCCGAACCGACACCGATCTTTCAAAGCCTGAGCACAGATCCCTGAAAAAAGTATTCAAACCCTACTTTAAGAAAAAGGCTGAGTTTTTTGGGATTGGGTAGGCAGTTCTACAGTTCTACAAAAGAATTTACATTATTAGCACCCCTATCCGGGAAAATTATCCGGGTCCAGTAAATCACCGGCAGAGAAGGACTACTCGCCGGCCAGCTTTAAGATCTTTTTGTACTGCTCTTCCGTCACTTCGGTAATGGAGAGTCTGTTCCGTTTAAAAAGCTGCATCTCGAGCAGATCTTCATGCTCTTTCAGTTCATCGCGCGTTACCGGATTCTCAAACTTCTGAACAAACTTAACATCAATCAGTTGCCAGCGTGGGTCGCTCTCACTGCTTTTCGGATCAAAATATTTACTGTCCGGGTCAAACTGAAGCGGATCGGGATAGGGCTCGGTGCAAACCTCCATCTCGCCGGCAATAACCGGTGGTTTTACGTTAGAGTGGTAAAAAAAGGCACGATCACCGATATTCATTTTATCTCTCATAATGTTACGTGCTTCATAATTTCGCACACCACTCCATCTAATCTGTCCGTCGCGCTTCAGGTCGTCGATACTGTACGCATCCGGTTCAGACTTCATCAGCCAATACTGTTTTTTACTCATCGATAAATCTTTTTGTAGTTTGATATTTATATTTGTGATTCAAACAGGGGTAGTAACCCGATCATTCCGTGGAAATTAGCCATGCAATCTACAAATCCAAAGCCTGAAAAACCTATACTGTTCTGGAGTGGCGGTAAGGATGCCTATCTCGCATTATTAGAATGGCAGAATCAAAATCGACCGGCCCCTGTTTTGGTTACCACGTATGATGATGAAACCGGTATAGTCCCCTATCAGGAAATCCCCATCAGCAGAATCCAGAGGCAGGCATTGAAAGTGGAACTCCCGCTCCTCACGATCCCGCTCTCTCACCCGGTTGATAACAGGTCGTACCTATCAGCACTAAAAATTGAGTTCGCTGCTGCGCCTTTCCATATCAAGGAGGTGATATTCGGGGATATTCATTTGCAGGATATCCGGGAATGGAGAGAACAGGAATTTGGAAGGTTGGGATTTAAAACTCACTTCCCGATTTGGGAGAAATCACCGGTAGAACTATTTACCATACTTGATGATCAAAATGTAGAAATTCGAATACGCAGTGTGGCTGATGAGTACAGGTCAGTGATTAAAACGGGAACCCTTTTCAATCGTCAATTCGTCCGCTCACTTCCCGGGTCGATTGATCCCTTTGGAGAACACGGGGAGTTCCATACAGAAGTGATTTTTTGATAAATATTGGATCAGCACAGAGATCGACTCATTTTAAAGATCCCTGGCACACAAATGTTAAATCCATTGTTTTAAATAGCTTTCTGATTTTAAAGCCCGGGTTCTATGCAATTTATATATTTTAAGCGAAACCGAAATATTCCTTCAAATGAGCATCTGCAAAATTAACAATAGACCCGTAAAGTTTATCTGTCTCGCACTACTCTCGATGATATTAACGGCAGAAGTTCAAAGTCAGGATGTGAATGAGGAACAGTTCATCCAATGGACCTCATCCGTAGGCCAAATGCTTTACAGTTATCATTCAGCCTTTGATATCGCTGTTCGAGTCATTCATCAACAAACCGGATCGGATGATATTCCAAAGCTATATGCCGGCGGGCCTTATGACGATGGCTGGGCTTTCAGTTTTGGTGAAATTGAGAGCAACGGTGAGTTTATACTTACTTATAGGGTAATAGTCGGCCCAAATGGAGAGGTTTTAAGTTTTGATCATTTTGACTTCCGAAGGGTTGCCTCATCACATCACACACTTGCCGCACATGCACTTTTGGAAGTAATGGGAGACTTTGAAGAGTTCAGGAGTGAGGCTGATAAATTTGAAGCAGAGGTTTTCAGGTATGCAGTTTTACCCTTTCCCAGAAATCAACTTACTGCCTTTGCGTCCCCAAAACAGATCTGCAATAACGCTACTCTAGTAGGGAATGATATCATGTATACTCTTACCAGAGCTGATAGTAAAATTATTAGTCGAACCCGATTTATTCATTCTCTTATTAATTTTCCAATTGACAGACCGGATAATTTTGTATCAATAGCACTCAAAGTTCCTGATAACCCAATGCCATCTCCGGTAGACGTGTTGACAGCTATGGAGAGAGGTGAAAGAGTTGCGGCTTTTGCCGGTATGGGGGCATTTATGATTGAACCGGATGGAACTATACAGAAGCTTTCGGATGATGATCCTTTGATCAAGGATCTGCGGGAATAGAATCAGCTTTAATCAAGTGTACAGCTGGTTTATCATAGATCGACATCAATCTCAAAAAAATCCCCGGAATTAGTGGTAGTCGCCGTTGATTAAGTTTTGAGAGGATAATAAATCATTAATCTTCACTCCAACCACCCCTTGCCCCTCCTTCATAAGAAGGGGAGAATTCTAACCACAATTTAGCCTTTTCTAAATCACGTTGATTTATATCGCTCTATATACCATTTCACGGTTCTAGTGAGAAGGTCGTCAAAGTCTTGGGATGGCGCCCAATTTAGTTGGGATTTGATTTTTGATGCATCAACAGAATAGCGGAAATCGTGGCCCGAACGATCGGTTACAAAAGAGATCAGGTTTTTGTAGTCACCCTCCGGCCCGTTACCTTTTTCGCAGTTCAGGATATCACAAATGTGATGAACCAGCTCAATATTTTTCCACTCGTTGTCACCGCCAATATTGTAGACCTCTCCCTTATTTCCATTGAAGAAAACCTCAACAAGCGCCTTGCAGTGATCTCCCACGTGCAGCCAGTCGCGGACGTTCTCTCCATTTCCATAAACCGGAATCGGTTCGTGTGCCAGGGCTTTTCTAATCACGGTTGGAATTAGTTTCTCATCGTGCTGATGACGTCCATAGTTGTTGGAACAGTTCGTGATAACGGTATTCATACCATAGGTGTGGAAGTATGATCTCACAATCATATCACTGCCCGCTTTTGATGCCGAATAGGGTGAGTTAGGTGCATAAGGAGTGGTTTCCGTAAACGAACCGGTCTCACCGAGTGTGCCATACACTTCATCAGTAGACACATGCAAAAACCGTTTTTTGGACTCTTCTTCAGCCTCAATGCTATTCCATAACTGACGGCACTCTTCAAGGATATTGAATGTGCCCACCACATTGGAGAGAATGAACGGCTCGGGTCCCTGGATAGAGTTATCAACGTGGGATTCTGCCGCCAGGTGAAACACACCGTCGGGCTTCCAGTTTTTTACGGCATCCTTCACCGCATTTCTGTCCACAAGATCAAGCTTTTTAAAATGGTAGCGCCCCGACTGTTTCAGTGGAGCAAGATAGTTGATATCGGATGCATAGGTAAGCTTATCCAGATTTAAAATTTCAACATCAGGATTGTTCTCGTGCAGATAAAGTATCAGGTTTGAACCGATAAACCCTGCACCGCCGGTTATAATTAATTTCATTTATCTCAGTATTAATTTCTCTTGTGTGTTTAGAACAGGTCCTGTTCATCCATTTCATTCAAAAAAGGGAGATTTTTGTCTTTGTCTGATAAAATCGGACCATCCACTTTCCAATTGATCTTTAAATCCGGATCGTCCCACTTTATTCCCCTTTCCAGTTTCTTGTTGTAGTAATTGTTGCACTTATAGTAAACAGTTGCTTCATCGGATAAAACTGAAAAACCGTGTGCAAAACCTGAGGGAATAAACATCATTTGTCGATTTTCACTGCTTAAAATTGCCGAATAGTGCTGCATGTAAGTGGGTGAATGCTGTCTGATATCTACGGCAACATCTAAAATTTCCCCGGCAGGAACCATCACAAGTTTTGCCTGCGACATTGGCGGAAGCTGATAGTGCAATCCTCTGATTGTACCTTTCTTTGATACCGAGATATTATCCTGCACATACTCAAACTCCAGGTCTTGCGCTTTAAAAAGCTCAACCCGAAAGGTTTCCAGGAACTCTCCCCGATCGTCTTTAAATCGATCCGGCTTCATCAGCCAAACGTTGTGTAACGGTGTCTCTTCAAATTTCATGATGAACTATTTAGTTTCTCTAAAAGAACCGACAATCCGTCTTTCCAAGCAAGTACTTTTAATCCTTCCTGTTCCAATTTTTGAGTTGATAGAAGTGAAAATGCAGGACGCTTAGCTTTTGTAGGAAATTCAGATGAAGGAATTCGATTCAGGTTAATTTCAATATTGGATTGATTAAAAATCTCTTCAGCAAAATCAGCCCATGAAATCTTTCCATTAGAGCTGATGTGATATACTCCCGATTTACCTTTATTCAAGAGTTCAAACGTTTTCTCGACTACGTCAAACGTAAATGAAGGGCTTCCTTTCTGATCATCTACAACCGAGAGTTCAGACCTGTTTTCCGTAAGACGAAGCATGGTTTTTACGAAGTTGTTACCAAACGGACCACAAAGCCAGGACACCCGGATCAAAAGAAAATCGACCTGGCTTTTCATCAGTGTAACTTCACCGGCTCTTTTTGATTTGCCGTACGTGTTGATGGGATCTGTTTCGCTCTCCTCTTTATACCCCCGAGGAAAAAGTTTCTCATCCTCCGCGCGGCCGGAAAAAACATAATCGGTACTGAAATGAACCAATTTAATGCCCTTTTCTAAGCAGATTTTTACCAGATTCTCTACTCCCTTTTCATTTACAGAGAATGCAGTTCCTTCCCGTTCCTCAGCCTCATCCACATTCGTGTAGGCCGCACAGTTTACTATTACATCAGGCCGGCACAACTCCACTCTTTCCTTAACATTCTCCCAGTTTGTAATATCCATCTGCGCGGATCCAAAAGCTTCAAATGCTATTCCTTTAGATTTAAAGAACTGCGTCCACTCCTTCCCAAGCTGACCACGGGCACCTGTTATCAAAAACTTCATATCAAAAGGTTTTTGATGCTAATTCATTCGCCTTTTTGTAGGAGTCCGGCGTACCGGCGTCTGTCCACCAACCTTCCATAACCGAGTATGTCATCCGTCCGTTGTGAATGTAGTAATTGTTCACATCGGTAATTTCCAGCTCACCGCGATCAGAGGGCTCCAGGTTTTCAATCACATCAAACACATCCGGCGGGTAAAAGTAAATTCCGGTCACCGCAAAATTCGATTTTGGACGTTTCGGCTTCTCCTCTATCCCTTTGATCTGATCTCCGGTAATTTCTGCAACTCCAAAGCGCTCCGGATCATCAACCTCTTTAATCAGGATTTGGGCTCCTCTGCTGTCAAAGTTTTTTGCAGCATCAGTCAGTTCAGATTCAAAAATATTATCTCCCAGAATAACTGCCATCGAATCATTCCCTACAAAATTTCGTGCTAAACCCAAGGCTTGAGCAATACCACCAGCTTCATCCTGAACTTTATAGGTAAACCTGCATCCAAAATCTTTTCCGGACCCCAAAAGATTTACCACATCTCCCATATGTTCTGTTCCGGTAACGATCAAAATTTCAGTAACTCCTGCGCCGGTCAGTTTCTCGATCGGGTAATAGATCATAGGCTTGTTCCCAACAGGAAGCAGGTGTTTGTTTGTCACTTTTGTAAGCGGAAAAAGCCGCGATCCGGTTCCGCCCGCCAGTATAATTCCTTTCATACTTTTTCGTTAATTTGAGATGCTATTGCATGTATTTAATGCATTAAAATTAATTATATCTTACTGACAGACATAATAGCATTCTAATTCTGTTCAACAAGGCATACTCTGTATCTTAATTTATTCCCATTTGCACAAGGTATTCACTCTTTTTGAAGGTATGAGAAACTCTCTGTCCATAAAAATTTTAATCCAGCTCTTCTCCATTCTGCTCATCGGTGGGCTTTTTAGCCTGGCCAGTGCACAGGACGTAATTCGTGCATCCGGCGGTACCGGACTTTCCATTGATAATGTGGATGGTGATTACAGCGTTTTAAGCGGCCCAACTATCAGGGAAACTGAATCAGGGCAGCTTCAACTAAATGGCACAATTGTACTTACTCTGCCCTCTGGATATGAATGGAATACAGCACTTACAGAAGATGATATTGAAATCTTGACTGAAGGAGTTGGTTCAAACAACACAAGACTTGAAATTTCTTTTACTTCTATCACTTTAAATGAGGTCACCTTTACCATAGATACTCAAAGTAGCACCAGTGGACAAGGGCGAGGGCCTGGGCGAGCCTCCATTTCCGGATTAGAGCTCAGACCATCCAATACCAACATACCCGACGATGGGATGATTACCAACACCGGCACAACAGGGCCTGCAGATTTAAACTATGGTAATCTCAATAAAGTGGCGGGAAGTATAAATGAAATAATAGTTGAAAATGCAGCTGACGGATCAGGTGGTCCTGTAGCGGATCAGGAAATACTGGCCGGAAATACTCTTAGAGTTTATGCCATAGGGCGGGATATTGGTGGAAATTTTATTCGGAATGTCGCACTTGCAGATGAAAGTGATTGGACGCTCATCAATATCATTGGCGGATTAAACCAACCAAACCTGACACCTTCGAATGATCTTCGAAGTGCAACGATTAGTTCTCAAATAACCGGTTCGGCTCAAATTGAGGTAAATTTTGAAGATATCACAACTGTACCATCCGGTACCATTACCGTATTGCCTCGCAATGTATCCGAGCTGGTATTTGCTACCCAGCCATCTGAAACGGCTACAGCAGGTGAGCCATTTTCAACACAGCCTGTTATTCACCTTCTGGACCTGTTTGGTAATCTTGTGACCACCAATAGTACTTCAGAAATTTCAGTGACGATTAACGAGGGGCCGGGAAATTTAGAAGGAACGACTACCATTATTGCTGAAGAAGGGATTGCAGAGTTTTCAAACCTCTCAAGTGAAACGGCAGGGACAATCAATCTGGTGTTCTCCTCAGCAAATCTGACTAGTATCACCTCCAACAACATTGATATTCAGCCGGCCACTCCTTCGCAACTTGGGTTTACAACTGTCCCAAGCTCCGGAACTCAGAATATCACTTTAAGTCCGCCAGTAGAGGTTCAACTATTTGATGAGTTCGGCAATGCATCCACTCAAAGCGGTGTCTCGGTGGACGTCATGATAAACTCGGGCACAGGTCAGCTTCAGGGAACAACAACAGCTCAAACAGACAATTCCGGTGCTGCAATCTTTGATAATATATCTTTCAATACAGAAGGAATTAAAACAATTATCGCAGAATCTGCCGGACTCTCTTCTGCTGTAAGCTCTGAAATTACGATTTTGGGTGAAGGCGATGTTTCAACTTTCCAGATAGAAGCGGCCGACGGTGGAGCGATTTCGGATAAAGTTGCCGGTGAAACTTTTGATATTCGAATTTCGGCGGTTAACTCTGAAGGAACGTTAATCACAGATTACGACGGGACCGTCGATCTCAGCTCTACTTCCACATTTTTATCGGGTGAGGGCACAACTCCGGCATTTACCGATGGAGTTCTTTCTAATTACACAATTTCCCTGAGCAGTTCCGGTGAGCACACGCTGACTGCCACCGATTCAAATAATTCATCTATTTCCGGAACCTCAGACCGTTTTGCAGTTTTACCGGGCAGTGTCGACTTCAATAACACGGAGATGTTTGCTGATCCAGACCAGATTGTAGCTGATGGAGAAAGTTCTGCTCTAATTACGGTTCAGTTAAAGGATTCATTTAGCAACCCAATCAATACTGGCGGTGAAACAATTACAATTGATACAGACCGTGGGCTTTTAACTTCAACGAATACCGAAAATGCAACATCTGTTGAAGCTACTGATAACAGCGATGGCACCTACAATGCCGTTCTTACCTCAACAACTGACGTTGAAACGGCTACTTTATCGGCCCTTCAAAATGGTTCATTAATAGCCACAACCAGTGTTGATTTTATTTCAGGACAGGTATCCGAGTTTATTATTTCAATCCCTGAAACAAACGGTAATCCAGATATTCAAACCGCCGGCGTGGGGTTTCCAATCTCCATCGAGGCCGTAGACGAAAATCTAAACCGGGTTGTCTCATATTCCGGAAATGTTGACCTGTCATCTAACTCCGTTATCTCATCGGGCGGTTCAGTTACCGTATCAAACGGCTTCATTGAAGATCATGAGTTGGTTTTAACAAGAAGCGGACAAAGCATCACGATAACCGCCACAGATGAAGAAGTTTTTGGACTTACAGGTACCAGTCAGTCATTTATAGTATCTGCAGCAGATCCTGTACCTGCGAACTCACAAATCACCGTTAATCCGAACGTGATTGAAAGTGATCCCAATGCGCAGGCCATTGTTACTATTATCCTTCGTGACGCGTTTTCAAACCGGGTCTTAACAGACTTAACCGGTAACCTTTCACTTTCTGTGCAAAGAGTTGAACCAGCAGGTACGGTGGCTGCAACCCTATCTGCGTTAAGTTTTAATTCGCAAAGCAGTCAGTACCAGGCTACGCTTACCGCCTCAACAACACAGGAGTTGGTTGAATTTGTTGCAGCTTACAACGGCTCAGAGTTAAATCAGCGTCCAAGAGTTAATATCACAAACCCTATTGTTTGGCAACCCGGTGGCGGACCTGAAGCTGTTCAGGTTGACTGGACCCGCGCAGAAAATTGGTCCCTAAACCGACAACCGGAAGCCGATGATTTTGTAATTATTCCCGGAGGTGAGAATAACTACCCTGACTTGGATCTGAATGTTAATATTGGAAGCCTGCAGATTGACGATGGCGGTCAGCTCGTGCTCTTTGGCGGTAACTCAATTAACGTATCCGGTGAAATTGAAATTAACGGCACATTAGATATTGAAGACAACACAAGATTAATTATAGGCGGGAGCTTAACAGGGAATGGCACATTCGCCTCCGGTACAAATGCCCAGATATCCATTGGCGGCGACCTTTCGCTGCAAAATTTCTTAGCCAGAACTACAGGTACAATTATTCAGTTCAACGGCGAATCTCTCCAAACTATCACTACTCCCAACTTATTTGCTGATAGGCTGGAAATCCTGAATAACGTTACCGTATCATCAGGAAATTTTATTGATACATCTGAGCTGCTCATCACCGAAGGAAACTCGTTCATATTAGAACAGGATGCCGGTATTACGCTGGATAATTTGAGAAGTATTTCAGGTGAAGGTGAACTTCAGTTAAATAATAACACCCTTGTTGTAAGAGGGAATTTAGATCTTCTAAATATCGACGCCAGCGAGGGGACAGTCATTTTTGGAATTCGAATTGGAGAAGATTTTGCTGACTATCCTGACCTACAGCGCCAGCAAATTAATAATCTAACCCAGATGAAAAATGCCGTTATCAATAACACCGAGGGTGTCAGAACTTTCGATGATATTATTGTTGACGGAAATCTCACACTTCAAAATGGCGATCTGATTATCAGTTCCGGCAGAAACTTTATTGCTCCTAATGCCGAATATGTAAATGGAAGGCTTCAATTCAGAAGAAACCTGGACAGGCGCGGATGGAAGATGCTTTCTACCCCGGTTACTTCTACTTTTCAGGACTTTTTTGATGGGTTGACAGTTCAGGGAATATCCGGCAGCACATACGAGAACCGACAGCCAAACATAATGTGGTATGATGAAACTTATGTTGATCCAAACGATCCTGAATTAACGACTGACAACCAGAGATGGACAGCGCCGGGCTCTATCACTGAAAATCCGGAAACCGGATTAGGCTATTTTTTCTATGTGTTTGGTGATGTACCCGGTGATGATGATTACAACGATCCACTTCCAACAACTCTTACTATATCCGGGCAAGAAAACTTTCATGGCCAGGCAGGCGATTTCACATTCCCAGTAACATATACAGCTGAAGCTGATACAGGCTGGAATATGGCAGGAAACCCATTTGGAGCAACACTCGACTGGGACGAAGAGGGGTGGACAAAAGAGAATATGGACAATGTTCTCTATATATGGGATCTGAATGCCCAGGAATATAGGTACTGGAATGGTGAAGCGGGTAGTCACGGCAGCGGAAAAATTGCACCTTTCCAGGGATTTTGGGTAAAAGCAAACAGTGAAAACCCGGAATTATCCGTCAATCCATCCAACAAAACAACCGGAGGTGTTTACAGAAAACAGCCCCAGCGTTACGAAAATGTACCGGTTATTGCACTTCAACTCGAAAGTAATTTCCACACTACATCAACGCATTTTACCTTTACTGAGAACGGTAGTTTTACAACAGATCGAAAAGACGCATACCGTCTCCTCCCCTTTGATGCCACTTCGTACCTGGAACTCTACTCCCTTTTTGCAGATGGTACTGAGCTGGCAATTAATAATCTGCCGCGAGATTTTGGAAAAACTATTGAAATACCGATTGAAACAGGTGCTGTAAAGGATGGAAATTACTTCAACGGATTGGTTACTATGACCTGGCCTGAACTTAAACATATTCCTGATAGCTGGACAATCATTTTAGAAGACAATCATACCGGGGAGCGCATCAATCTGAAGGAAAATAACTTCTACGATTTTGAGATATCCGGCCGTGGAAAAACCGCTCCCGTAGTGAATACTCAATCTAACTTCAGGTTACTGCAAAAATCCGCAGCCAAATCAAGAAACGCCCGATTTACGCTACACATCGAGCCGGGTGAGGATGGCTCAGAGCTACCTACAGAAGTTTCACTGAATCAGAACTATCCAAATCCATTTAATCCCGCAACTACAATTGAGTTTGCTTTACCGGTCGAAGACAGGGTTAGAATTGATATTTTTGATGTACTGGGCAGAAAAATTCAAACCGTTGTTGATCAGCGTTATCAAGCCGGTTATCACGAAATAGATTTTAACGGCAGCTCCCTGGCCAGTGGGGTTTATTTCTACCGGTTAGTTACTACTGACAAGGTGTTGAGTAAACGAATGACGCTCATCAAGTAACCCCTTGCCCGCCATTAATCGAGCAATCTGCGATACTCCGATGTATTTGCCGGGTCTGCATCACTGAGAATATTGTAAGCTGCCGTTCGAACTTGTGGTGAAGCATCCCGAAGTGCTGCAACAATTTCCAGGTATTTTGTCCCAAAAAAGATATCAAACAGGTAATTATTGCTGGTCACCCTTTTGTTTTCTCTGATCAGGTCCATTGCTTCTACGATCTCATTTCTGGCCAGCTCTTCCTGTTGTGTAAATTGATCCAGACCATGCCTGTGATACCTGTAATATGCGCTTCTCAAATCTCTGTAAGATGGATTGGTAATATCGTTAATCAAACCAAAACGATTACGCTGTGCTCCTATCGACCTTCCCCACCCCTGTGCACCGGTATTCTGCGCAATTTCAAATACGCTAAGAGCAGAATTAAAATGAGAGGATCCTCCCAAATCTGAAAAACTGTCGTAATCGTATCCTAAAATGATATAGGCATAAAAATCCAGGAAGCTTGTTAAATCGTCGAACTGCAGGTAATCAAAAATCAGATTTTTATTCCTGGAAAAGTTAAATCTCCACGCACTGTCGCTAATGACCATCAGCGTTGTTTGCCGGTTTGAATTGTAGATTGGCCGGCTGGCCGTAATAACCGCTTCTGCCGTAAAGTTTGAATTCCCGTCTACATCCGTAAGAAGAATCTGAATGTTGCAACGTATTCGCTCATGCTCTTCGTAGCGATCATCCGTCCACCTGTTTTCATTCAGATATCTTTCAACAGCCGGTGCCAGCTCCGAAATATGTTCGGCCGATGTTCCACTGATCTGGCGGTCGTTTACGGTAACCGAACAGTTGAGCTCCTGGGCCTTTAAATTTTCTACTTCAAAGGTTAAAGTGAGTAGAAGCAGAACGTTAACAAGAAATACGATTTGAAATTTATCCTTCATATACAGATAATATAGATCTTAAAGCAAAATCAATTGAGAATGATAAAGAGGACTTCAATAATATCCCTTTTTATTATAACATTATCAGTGGCTTTCTGCCTTGGTCTTTTTTCAGGTTTGAAAGCACAGACTGTTATAGGGGCAAAACCGATATCCATGGGGCAGACAGGAGTTTCTCTGCCCGGCTCGGAGTGGTCTGTCTTCAACAACAGCGCACTTCTGTCAACGGAAGGAAAGACCGTTTCATTTTATGGGTTCCGATATGTAGGTATATCTGAGATCACGGATATGGCTGCTGCAGCAACCGTTCAGACAAACTTCGGAACCATTGGAGCCGGACTTCACAGGTATGGATTTAATCTATTCAATGAGAATCGATTTCTTCTTGCCTATAAAAATAACCAAGACCGATTCCACTACGGAGTAACACTGTCGTATACTCATGTTTTTCAAGGTGAAAATTACGGGTCAGCCGGGACTTTTGGTTTAGATTTAGGGCTTGCTGCCGAAATAACAGAATCACTTTGGATGGGTGCCCGGGCCACTAATGTAAACCAGCCTACATATGGAGACACCGACGAAGACCTCCCCCGGGAGTTTGCTGCCGGTTTCAGTTATAAACCCGGCTCAAGTGCCCAGATTACTGCTGAGCTTGTTAAAGACATTAAGTTTCCACTTTCATTCAGGACAGGTATAGAGTTTGAAGTCCTTCCGTCTTTCTTTACACGGGCAGGTATAACTACAAAACCTTCCACTTACTCGTTTGGCTTTGGATATGGGAGCGAACGGTGGGGCATAAATTTTGCTCTGCAACAGCATAACCCACTCGGCATGAGTCCGGCTCTTGACCTTTCCCTGCGAATTTAAATCGGCCGGGCTATGACTGCTTCATCAAAACTATATCAAACAAAACGATTTGCAGCCAACATGTTTCGGATTTTCCCGGCATGCATATTAATAGCATTTCTTCTTTCTGAACAAGTAGCTGCTCAGCATCAGGATACAACGCAAACCAGGATAGAGCGTGACATTGAGCGTGCCCTTGAAGAGTTTGACAGTGAAGAAGCCGACATGAATCTTGAAGAGCTTCTTGAATTTCTTCAAAATCTGGCTAACAATCCGTTAAATATAAATCGCGCGGACATTGACGCTCTGCTTCAGATTCCCGGTCTGAATTTCCGTCTCGCTCAAAATATTGTCCGGTACAGAAATACCCAGGCACCCTTTCAGCATGTTGACGACCTGATCAATGTTTCCGGCATCGGGCAAGCAACACTCGACCGGATACGTCCTTATTTGACGGTGAGTACCGGTTTGGATCGAGGAAGAGATCTCTATCTGAACCCCAGATACTGGACTGATAACAGCCGGTTTGAAGGATTTAGCCGCTACCAGAAAGTGATAGAAGAGCAGCGCGG
Organism: Chitinophagaceae bacterium T5-Br10_B2g13; assembly: GCA_001564065.1. Lineage (GTDB taxonomy): Bacteria > Bacteroidota > Rhodothermia > Balneolales > Balneolaceae > Rhodohalobacter. The sequence continues at coordinate 2,106 of LKNA01000062.1, read as the reverse complement.
ATATCAGCGACCGGACTCATTAGGAGGATTTGTTGGGAGTCCTGTTAAATATTATCAGCGATTTCGTTACACCAGTAACCATCTCTCCCTGAACCTCACACAGGATAAAGATCCCGGAGAACCGCTCGCTCACCCCGCCGATTTTGACTACACCTCCTGGCATGTAGCACTTCAGGATAACGGTCGGCTCAAAAATTTAATCATCGGTGATTACAGTGTCGCTTTTGGTCAAGGTCTGCTGCTTTGGAGTGGCGGTGCTTTTGGCAAAGGCAGCGAAGTGATACGAACTCCGAATAAAAATGAACGTGGAATAAGCCCCTTTACTTCAGCACAGGAGATGATCGGGTTCAGAGGAGTAGCCGCTACATACGGCAATCGGTTACAACTCACCGGTTTCTATTCAAATCGACAACGAACCGCCTCCGAAATAGATGACACCTATGTAAGATTCCCTACTCAAAGTGGATTCCACAGAACGCTTAATGAACAAGAACGGCGACTCAATCTAAATCAGGAGACATTTGGAGGAAGGATCCGGCTTCAGGTACCCTTTGGATTTATTGGTGTTTCCGGATTTCACAACCGTTTCGACCGGCCCGTCCAATCGGGTACACTTCCCTGGCAAATCAACAACTTCGAAGGGCAGACTCTTAGCGGGTATTCTGCCGATTACAGACTGCTTACCGGCCCTGTACTCCTTTTTGGCGAAGCGGCGTACACAGAAAACGGAGGTTACGGGATACTTTCCGGCGCAGAACTTGAACTGGGAGCTCAAACCGATGCCGTGGCTGTCCATCGATATTATGACCCAACATTTCAATCCATATTTGGTGCAGGTTTTGGCGAACAGTCAGGTAATCCCGGCAATGAAGAGGGATTCTATCTTGGACTCAGACACAGCCTGAGTTCACAGGTCCGAATCAGTACGTATATGGATCAGTTTCGTTTCCCGGCCGCACGATTTCAGCAGCGTCAGCCCACTTCAGGCCACGACTGGCTTGCGTTAATAGAGTACACTCCAAATAGTGATTTGCAATTTTATGCTCTGCTGAGATACAAAGAGCGAGAAGAGGAGTATGCAGATTTTGATGAAATGGGTAGAGAATTCAGGGTTCTGGGAGAGAACAGACGAACCGGAGCTCGTTTTCAAGTAGAATATCAGGTCAATCCTTCAATCAGGCTGCGCACCCGCTTTGATATGGTTCGTTCCCGCTCAACACCTGAAGAAGCCAGCCGGGGATATCTTATTTTTCAGGATATTCGATTCTATCCACTTGACAACCTTAGGGTTGATGCAAGAGTTACCATGTTCGATACGGATGACTTTAATTCGAGAGTTTTCCAGTTCGAAAACGATCTGCTCTACGTTCTTTCAAATTCTATGCTATTCGACAGAGGACAGCGAATGTATGTGGTCATTAATTACAGGGCGGCATCGTGGCTCGATTTTTGGCTGAAAGCAGCAACAACCGTGTACGAAAATCGAAATGTAATTAGCAGCGGGAACCTCCAAATTGATGGGAATCGCCGAAGTGATATTGGTGTACAGGTGAGGATTCGATTTTAATCCGAAAATAGAAATGATAAGATATCTCGAAATTGAAAATTCTACGATCCAGATTTTAAATATTCTCCCCTATCAAGGGGAGAGTAAGAGGGGTGTTTCTAATCTGAGTTCGATTAATAATCTGTTTTATGTGGTGCATAAAAGTCCCCTCATTTCCAAGGAGGGGCTCCGAGTAAAGCGATTCCCACGAAGTGATTTTGGGGTGGCTAAAAAAATAGGCTTAGAGTTAACTTTCAATCTCACAAACTTAAATAAAGGGCAATAAACCACCCCCGGCCCCTCCTTACGAAGGAGGGGAGGTATTTTCGTCACATTTTTTAACTCAAACTCAGGCTTCTAGATAAACAAAAACCATTCCGGGATACACTTCTGTTTGAAAGATCTTTTATGGAAAAGAAAAAAACAGTCTATAAAGAGGGCTTTGCAGAACCCCCTTATTTTCGAGGTTTTGGTTAATAAATTGTAGATTTCAAGGGAATCATCACAGACAATACCAATTAAGCTAACTTTCGCTATGGATCATCGATTTCAACTCGGCA